>JOTC01000001.1:0-5241 GCA_000746705.1 Marine Group I thaumarchaeote SCGC AAA799-O18
AAATCAAAATCATCCTCTACTGAACCAACTAAACTTACAATTATTGGAACCACATTGTTTGAAGAAATCATTTTGGCAAAATTTGTAGCACCTGGATTTGCTAATCCTACAGCATTCAGCCAACCACCACCTTTTACGCTAAAAATTGTTGGGTTTACATAACCATCCCAAGGCTCCTTACTTAATGATTTTGTAACAACTGCGCCTGCCCCAGCGTGATACAGACGTTCAAAAACATCAAGTGATATTCCCAAAATGCCAGAAGCAAGAATTGTTGGCCTCTCTAGAGTTAGTTTTCCTATCGAAGTTGAGAGAGTGGGTTTCACCTTGAATGGTTTGATTTTATTCCATATAATAGTTAAGTATCAAATTGTTTTCCTAACTTTTTAATGTGGACAAAACGTCTTGTTTGTGATGTATTCAACTATACTTACAGAATTGGGAATAGCTGTTCTTGATAACCAAAAATATGTAAAAATTTTTCCTTTTGAAAATCCAGCTGAAGAATATGTTTTGGTTAAAAAAGGTCAAGCAAAACTTGATGAGCTTAGGAAATTTCTTCCAAACGGTGAAATGGTGATTACCAACGATCGTGGACTGCTAGATATTTTGAAAAAAAAATCAATAGATGTACAATTAATGAATAATCAACAAACCGATGCAATCCAATCATCAAAGCCAAAAATTTTAGTAGATTCAGGATTTGCTGAAGACGAAAATGATGCAATGGATAAACTTCGTGAATTTGCTATACAACTTTCATCTTCCAAAGTAACTGAAGTTTCGCAAAGTCAGGATCTTCATATTATTCAAGCAATTAACACATTGGATGAAACTGATAAGATAATAAACAACTTTAGTTCTAGGTTGCGAGAATGGTATGGTTTACACTTCCCAGAGCTAGATAATTTAATAGATAGTATAAACGGGTATTCACAAATAGTTTTATCAGGTAAACGAGAAAATATTTTAAAAGAAGATTTTGAAAATGCAGGGTTTTCTGAATCAAAAGTGGAGATACTCTCGCTAGTAAAAGAAAAAAGCAGGGGGGGAGATATAACGGAAAAAAACTTAGGCATAGTACAAACTCTAGCAAAACAAATTTTGACTCTTTTTGAATTAAGGAAAACAATCGAAGAACATATTGAAGTGAAAATGAAAGATGAGGCGCCAAACATATCTGCAGTTCTCGGTACTGCAGTTGGTGCTAGAATTTTAGCTCGCGCAGGAAGTTTAAAGAGGTTAGCTAGTATGCCAGCAAGCACAATTCAAGTTTTGGGTGCGGAAAAAGCACTATTCCGATCTTTGAAAACCGGTGCAAATCCACCCAAACACGGAATTCTTTTTCAACATGCAACTGTTCATGCAGCCCCTAAATGGCAGAGAGGAAAAATTGCCAGAGCTGTTGCTGGAAAAGCAGCTATTGCTGCTAGAGTTGATGTTTACAAGGGTGGATTAAATCAAACCCTATTGGATAAACTTAACATAAGAGTACAAGAGATTGAAAAAAAATACAAAGAACCTGTAAAAAAAGAATCTAAACCTGAGCCTAAAGTAAAAAGAAAAAAATCTAGACGGCTTGACAAAAGAAAACGAAAGAATTTTGGAAGATAAACAAAATATTTTCTGGTTTCAAGTAGAAGGAGAGAAAAAACTAGCTACTAAAAACTTGGTGCCAGGGAATCAGGTTTACAACGAAAAATTACTAGTAGTAAACAATGTGGAATATAGAATTTGGAATCCATTTAGAAGTAAACTAGCAGCTGCTATAATGAATGATTTGAGTAATTTTCCTTTTAATCAAAAATCTAACGTGTTATATCTTGGTGTGTCTACTGGCACTACGATTAGTCATATTTCTGATATTATTGGAGAGAGTGGAGTAATATTTGGTATCGAACATGCTAGCAGAGTTGCTAGAGATTTTTTAGATAGGGTAGCATCACATAGAAAAAACATTGTGCCAATTATCCAAGATGCAAGGAAACCGGAAGAGTTTTTCTCAGTTTACAAAAAAGTTGACATAGTATACGTAGATATTGCACAGCCAGACCAAACTAACATAGCAATAGAAAATTGTAAATTATATCTAAAGCCTAGTGGTTACATATTTCAAATAATAAAAACGAGAAGCATAGATGTTACAAAAGATCCAAAGAAAATTATTAAAAATGAGATAAAAAAACTGGAACAATTTTTTCAAATTAAACAAACAATTGATTTACATCCATATGACAAAGATCATATGTTAGTAATTGGAACATTTTTAGGGTAAGTCTTTTTCTTGATTAGGATTTGTACTGGTTTCCAACTTTTTCGTAAAAATGTCAGAGATTTGTATAGTTTTATTGATTTTTTCAAAAACATTTTGGTTTTTAGATCAGATGGATAACCGCTACCTATATCATATTTTTTATTCAATCTAGTGATTGCCCTATCACGTGAAACTTTTGCAAGTATAGATGCAGCAGAAACTACTACAAATTTACTATCAGCATGATGATATGATTTTATTTTTGAATGAACAGTGAGTTTTGAAATTTCTTTACCAAATCTGCGAGGGTTTACATCACATGAATCAACATAAGCAATAGAGGGAGATAGTTTTAAAATTACTTTTGCCATATATTGTGCTTCTAGATGATTAAGCGAGTGATTAAAAACACTTTTGTCAATTATTTTGGGAGGAATTCTTGCTACATAATAATCATCAACTATATTGATAATTTTTTTATAAAGTCGTTCTCTTGCTAAAGGAGTTAGCTTCTTTGAATCACGAATACCTTGCTTTTTTAATTTATTAATTTTAGTTCGTTTTATGGCAATTCCAGCAATAACTAATGGGCCTAATACTGAACCCCTTCCAGCATCATCAACACCACAGATCAGCACAAAATTTTTCAATTTTTGCGAGTATTAACCATTATAGGTAAAAAGATTTCAAGAAATTTATTGCAAAGAATAGAAGAAAAACTAGTAGAAATAACAGAGGGTAGTACAAAAATTCTTGTCCCAGAAAAATCATTGAAGCAGAAAGCCCCACCTAAAGAACCGGCATTTTTCAATCCCGTGGCTGCAATGAACCGAGATTTTTCAATTTTAGCTTATTCGGCATTTTGGGAAAATTTTGATAATCCATTGCTCTTTCTGGATGGTCTAACAGGTCTAGGTGCAAGATCACTAAGAGTTGCAAAAGAAATACCAAATGTTGAAAAAGTAATAGGTAACGATATTAATTCTGAAGCACTTAAAATTGCGCAAAACTCTGCAGCCTTGAATAAAATATCAAATTTTGAAGTTTCTGAAAATGAAGTATGCCATTTTTTTGGTAAATATTCAAAGAAAGAAAAAAGGGGCTCGATTGTGGATGTAGATCCCTTTGGCTCTCCTGTAAAATATTTTGATTGTGCAATTAGAGCTACTATGCATAATGGATTGTTATCCGTGACAGCAACAGATTTGCAAGTATTACATGGTTTAACAAAAAAAGCTTGCAAAAGGAAATACCATGGTACGCCCATAAAAACAGAATATTCTAATGAAATTGCGATTAGATTGATTCTTGGCTGTTTAGACATTGTTGCCAGAAGGTTAGACATTCAGATTATTCCACAATTTGTTGAGAACGATATGCATTATTACAGAATATATGTAAAAATTTTAAACAGAATAGACCAAGATGAGCACCAGGGATATATTACACATTGTAGATCTTGTGGTAATAGAAATTGTACTACAAATCAAAAGAAAGTTTGTGAAGTTTGTAATTCTCAGTTAGAGATAGCTGGTCCATTATGGATAGGACAAATGTTTAATAAAAAATTTATTATAGATATGATGCGTCAAATACCAAAATTTGTGGTTAAAAAAAAATGTATGTCAATATTAGAAAAAAGTGCGTTAGAAGCGGAAATGCCTCCAACATATTATACACTTGATGAAATCGCGTCTAAAATGCAAAGATCACCTCTTAAAATGAAAAATGCGATAAAAATTATTAATGAAGCAGGTTTCCTATCTAGTCCAACTTCACTAAACCCAACAGGGTTTAGAACGAATTGTAGAATTGATAATATAATAAAACTATTTGAAAATTAACCAGTATATCCAAGGCATATACAGTATAATTCACTACTTGGTTTTCTACTAGATTTTGGCTTCGTTAATTTAATTTTAGAAAATTTTTTTTTTAGATATTCATAAAATTCATTTGAATATTCACCGTCAAAAACTTTGAAAAGTGCATTTCCTTTTTTTTCTAGAACCTGTTCCATTATTTTTACAGCACTATAATTTAAAGAAATTTGAGTAGAATGATCTACAGACCAATTTCCAGTTACCTGTGGAGATAGATCTGATATTACAGCTTTTATTTTCTTTCCAAAAAATGTAAAAATTTCTTTGGTAACATCGTCATCGATACTTGCCTTTAGCATCTTAACCCGAGGAATATCCTCAACAAAAGACATGTCAATTCCCATTACTTTTCCTTGGTTACCAACTATTTTAGCCGCAAATTGTGTCCAGCCTCCCGGTGCACACCCCAAATCCAAAACAAAGTTACCTGGACCAAATATTCTGTATGATTTATTCAGTTCCTTTAGTTTGTAAGCAGATCTACTTCTATAACCCTCTTCATGGGCAAGTTTTCTGTAAAGATCTTTTTTTGCATCAATTAATTTCATTTTAATTTACTAGTTTTTAATTCTACAAAAACCCAATCCAGAATATACTGGCAAGTTTTTGGGCTAACTTCACCATCTATAGAGCATTTTGACTCCACAGGACATATCAAACATGGACCGCCTTCAATTGACTGTGTGCTTACCGGTGATTTTCTAATTAAAAGTTTGTAAGTCCATCTTCCATTTTCTAAAATTTTTTCCCTGGTGATCATACCCAATCTTTCTAATTTTAATGCCAAGCGAGACCCATCTCTGTTTGAAAGTTTTAATTTTTTCCAAAGTTCAGTTTGAAGCATACCATCAGTTCCATAATTAAAAACGATTTCACAAGTCCTATTGACCAATCTATCCATGTTAGTTTTGTCTATTTGAAAACTGGTAATTTCTTCCTCAGTGAGTTCTTCTTCTAATTTTTCCTCATATGTCTTCTTTGCCTCTTCTTCTTTTATTTTAGCCTCCTCTGCCTTCTTCTTTGCCTCTGCCTTCTTCTTTGCCTCTGCCTTCTTCTTTGCCTCTGCCTTCTTCTTTGCCTCTGCCTTCTTCTTTGCCTCTGCCT
>JOTC01000001.1:5326-76241 GCA_000746705.1 Marine Group I thaumarchaeote SCGC AAA799-O18
TTTGCCTCTGCCTTCTTCTTTGCCTCTGCCTTCTTCTTTGCCTCTGCCTTCTTCTTTGCCTCTGCCTTCTTCTTTGCCTCTGCCTTCTTCTTTGCCTCTAATTTTTTAGGTTGAGGTTTTGAAATGTGTTTAGTTTTTTTATTACTAACATTTAATCGAGTTTTTAATTGGTTTAGCTCCTTTTTAATACCCGTAATTTTCTGTGACTTGGTATTTCCTGATTCTTTTTTGCCCTCTACCATAAAATCACTTTCTTGTCTTGTATTTCTGCCATTATTATCTATTATGTGGGCTAGTTGTCTAACTAACTCTGACGAATAAGTTAAATCGCAGTCGAATAAACACGCACTAGTTTGCGTCTTAGAAGATTTAGAGTTAGAGCTTTCCGTTGTGTTCATGATTCAGGCTATATCACAGTAGGAGATTTGGCTGCATTTGTTGGAAGAAACGAAAGTGGGAAAACAACTATCCTCCAAGCATTAACACTATTAAACAGGGATGAAATGGTTTCAGATCTCGATTTATGTGATGAAATGATTGAAGAGTTAAAATCAGAACTTAAACTTGTTGAAGGAGAATTTGACTTGAATGAAAATGAACGTGAATTAATTCGAGATGAATTTCCTAGTTTAGACATAAAAAAAATAACAATTTTTAGAACTAACAAAAATCCTGAAATACAATATGACTTTGGAGTTCTTAAGACTAGTGAAACAACAAATACAGGTCTTAAATCCTGGAAAAACCTTACTGAATATTTGTTAGGTTTTGTTGAAACTATTCCAAACCATATACGTATACAACTAGATACAACATTTTTTGAAAGCCATACGCTAAAGGATAAAGAGACTTTAAGAACAGAATTATCGGGATTTGACAACAGTATTTGTGATAAAGCATCTCAAGAACAACAGGTAGTCTCTGAATGGAAAAAAATCTATGAGCAAATAATGGTTGAGTTAGAGAATATTTCATTTGAGAGCATAAAAAGAATTCCATTAGAACAATTTATTCTAGATAATTTACATCCACGTTTTGTTTATTTTTCTGATTATAAGAAAATTTTGGGAAACATAAATCTAAACGAATTCATTAAAGATACCACAAGACCTGAAGCTGGTGGTATCGAATATCTTGAAGAATTTGATAGGGCCGAAACTGTGAGAAATTTGCTTTATCTAGCAGAGTTAGAGTTAGGAAAATTGGAGGAGTTAAAAAGTAGTCCTTCAAAATTAATTAAATTTCTAAACATAGCAAGTAAAAAACTTACAGAACGACTAAACCCTTCATGGAAGGGTGAACCAATTAATGTGGAATTAAGATATAATCCAGGAAATATTTTGAGTGTTGTCATTTCCGATGTTCATCAAGATGGAACTATCACAAATATGGGTTTGTTAAACAGAAGAGCTGAAGGCTTTAAATGGATATTCTCATTTATAGTAAATTTTGCTGCTGAAACACAAAAAGCAGAATTGAATGAGGCAATTTTGTTACTTGATGAACCTGCTAGAAATCTACATCCAACACAACAACGAGGAATATCTGATTTGTTAAAAAATCTTGCTGGATCGAATCAAGTCTTATATGCCACACACTCACCTTTTATGATATTTGATTACACACCAGGTAATCTTCTTGTTGTAGAACTTGATCAAAAAAAACATCTTAGTAGAATCTATTATGATTACTGGAAAGCTGATGATGACACTCTCACGCCAATTCTTTATGGGTTATCAAAGGGATTAGTTGACTCAATTATTGATAGAGAAATTGGTAGTAATTCACGCCCTCTCATCATAGTTGAAACTATGTCCGATACAATGTACCTTAACGCCTTTGACAAGTTCCTCCAGGACCCAAATATATCTATGAATCCTCTTAATGTAGTACCAGCTTACAACAAAAATTCAGTATTACCCCTGTCAATTTTTTATAGGGATCATGGGTATAATACTTTCATACTTCTTGACAATGATTATGAATCTCAACGAATTGATGAACAATTAAAAAATAACAAGTTCACAGATGCACAAACTATATTTTTTGAGAGAGAAGGTAAACTTCTTCAGTCAATTGAGGATTATATCGTAATTGAAGACTACCTCTATGCTGTGAACCAAACTTATGAGATAAAACTACGGAAAGTAGGATACACCAATATTACTAAAGAACAGGTATTATCTCAAGGTAAAAAAGGAATAATTGAGAATTTAAACGCACTATGGATAGAACAAGGTGATAATTGGGGTGGATTTGAAAAAGAAGAGGTCTGTAGATACATATGTGGAAAAATTGCCTTACAAGAAACAAGTTTTTTGACTGAAAAAACAAAGAATCAATTACGTACATTATACAGGTTAATTGCTGAGCGTATACGCCAATACCAAAACTTGACACAAAATATTTAATCTAAAACAGTAACTGTGTATAATATACGGGTATTATAATCTCAAGTAATATGTAATTTAATTAAAGTTTAATTGTAGATGAACAATTTATCAATAATATGAATGGTTATTCTAAATATGGAATTTTAATCTCGATCCTGTTAATGCTATCCATTTTTACAATGTTTTCAATATCAGAAGTACAAGCAGCTGAAAATTTTTCCGTAACTACCTATAGTTTTGAGAATACGATAATTTTTGAATTGGATAACGTAAAAGAAAATACATCAAATGTAAAAACGGTTAGGCTATGGTTAAGCACAGACAATTCCTTCAAATCATTCAAATCGGAGTCGGGATGGGGTGGTGGAAAATATTCTGATGGACAGCTTTTAATATTCACCGCGTCTGACGCGTTAAAACCAGGTGAAGTAGTAAAATTTGGTGTTATAACAGAAAAGAAAGCTTCAGGTATTAACTGGAAACTACTTAATGCAGAAGATGAGCAAATCGGGCTTGGCAAATCCTTACCTCAGGAAATTTCACAAGAAACATCAATTATTAAAGAAGATACCAAAATGATTGAGGAAATCAAAGAAACAGGAGACATTCTTTACGGTACAAAAAAATTCATTCCGGAAAAATTCCGAATTAATTCAAATCTAAGATTTGTGGGTAATGGATTCAATTCAGAACAGACATTACAGTTTTACCTTGACAGTATTTTACTAAAATCCACTAAAACTAATGAGCAGGGAAATTTTATAACTACTTTACACATTCCGGACACAATTAGTACTGGAACAAGTGAATTTATTATAAAAAATGAATATGGAGATTTGCAAAGTACTACTGTTAACATATCTGAAGCAAAAAACAGATTTTTACGACAAATTGCCAACTTTGAAATCTCCGATATTCCTAAAGAAATAAGATTAGGTGATACTTTATCCATCTCAGGCAATGGACCGCCTTTGAGTTCAGTCATATTAACAATAAATAATGAACATGATGTTACAGAAAAAATTCGTGTGCTAGATATTAATTCAAACGGAAACTGGATTTATGAAGAATTGATAACCAATGATGAGGTTTTGGGTACAAAAAAATACCTTTTAAAAAATAATCAAAATCACATATTAAGAGATATTGAATTCAAGTCAGATAAAATATTAAATCTTTTTACTGCTGCAACAAGATATAGTCACGGAGACACTGTTACTTTTACTGGCAATGGTGAGCCTAATAAAGATCTTACATTGTATGTTAAAGATCCTAATGGTAAAATCATTCACTTTGATGTTGTAAAAATTGATGCAACAGGGGAAATTCAATACGAATATTCAACCGATGATACATTTCTAACTGGAACATACGTCATGATTACGAAGCAGGAAAATGAATCAGACGCTCATTTGTTTGGTATCGGTCAATATCCAACAAACCAAATTGTTGTATTAACAGATAAAATAAATTATCTTGGTACTGGATCTACTACTGTATTCATAAACATAATAGGACCTCCAACAACTACTTTACAGCTTACAGTTATTGACCCATCAGATAATACTAAACTTTCTGATGTGTTTACAACAAATTCTGTAGGTGAATATAGATACGAATTAGATACAACTGGTTATTCTACAGGAGTGTACCGAGCTGTAGTTTCAAAAGCAAACCTTCAAGATTCGATCAAATTTGCGGTTGGGGTGCAAACAGGCTCTGGTGATATTTCATTAACTCCACTTAAAACAACTTATCTCCCTGGAGAGCAGCTTGTGATTAGTGGTTTTACACAAGAAAGTGATTCGATATTAACGGTTTCACTCGTTGATCCATTAGGAAATACTGTAAGCGAAATAGAAATCTTCTCAGATTCTTCGGGTAGTTTTTCAACAGATGTGTTTGGAATCCCGACTGCTGGAGAAATAGGTGATTGGAAAATCACCATACACAGTAATTTAGATACTGCAGAAAGTACCGTCACTGTGTCTGAAACTGTAGGAAATGTATTATCAATAGATATAGAAGAAAAAAATTACTCTCCTGGGGTCACCTTGTTAATTCAGGGAACTGCTCCTACTACTGTGAGCAATGTTGATGTTAAGATCATGAATTCTATTGGGGAGATGATTATAGAATTAGAGTCGCCTATTACGGGAAATGGTAGTTATTCACTTCCATGGATAATTCCTTCTGACTTACCATTTGGTGTGTATACCATAGAAGTAAATGCTGCCAGTAGCAGTGAAAGTACTCAAATAGATATTATCTAGTCGTAATAATTCAAAATAATTTTTATTCTCATTAATTGTAAAATTTGTATGAATTTGAAGGAAAGAATTGCTGAGTATTCTGACTTTCCAAAAAAAGGTATATTGTTTAGGGATTTTAGTCCAATACTTAGGGATTCAGCTGCATTATCATTTGTTGTAGAAGAATTTTCAAAACAATACAATCCAGAAGATGTTGATGTGTTTGTAGGAATTGAATCTAGAGGATTTATTCTTGCATGTGCACTTGCTCAAAGATATAACAAGGGAATGGTTATGCTTAGAAAAGAAGGCAAACTGCCGGGAAAAACTGAAAAAACCTCATATACAATTGAATATGGCAAGGCAGTAATGGAGATTCAAAAAACTGTATTACATGAAGGAGAAAAAGTAGTTATCTGTGATGACTTACTAGCTACGGGAGGAACTGCAAAAGCTGCTGCAGTTTTAGTTGAAAAAGTAAAAGCAAAAGTTACTGGCTTTGCATTTATCATTGAATTAACCGAGTTAAATGGAATCAAAGAAATAAACAACTACAAAATAGTTTCATTGGTACGATATTAATGGTCAAGGATCAAGCAGAAATTGGTATTTTTGGTGGAACGGGAATTTATGATTCTGGTCTATTGCAAAATAGTGAAGAAATCACATTAGAAACACCTTATGGTAAAACATCTGATACAATAACAATTGGAAATTTTCAAGGAAGAAACATAGCATTCATGCCAAGACATGGCAAAAAACATTCTATTCCCCCACACTTGATAAATTATCGTGCAAACATTTGGGCTTTTAAAGAATTAGGAATTAAAGGAATACTTGCCCCATCAGCTGTTGGAAGCTTGAAAGAGGAAATTAAACCTGGAAATTTTGTCCTTCCGTCACAATTTATCGATTTTACAAAATCTAGAAAAAATTCATTTTCTGAGGACGGTAAGGTAATCCATATTTCAGTTGCTGAACCATTTTGTCCAGAACTACAAAAAATTGTTTCATCTGTAGCAGAAAATGTTGGTTTAACTATGCATGAAAATTGTATATATGCCTGCATTGAGGGGCCTAGATTTTCAACAAAAGCTGAATCTAGATTCTACAAATCTACTGGATCTGATATTATTGGCATGACTTTGGTCCCAGAATGCCAACTTGCAAGAGAAGCACAAATATGTTATGTATCAATTTCTACGGTTACAGATTATGATGTTTGGGCAGAAAAACCGGTTACCGCAAAAGAAGTTATGGATACTTTGTCTAAGAATGTTAAAGTTACAAAAAAACTTCTCAAAGAATTATTTGATAAAATACCAACAGATTTTGCATCTAAAAGAACATGTTCTTGTGAGAAGGCATTAACTGAAGCAGAATTCTAATCATCTACAAATGATTCACGTTTTAGACCATCAGGAATACTAAGATTTCCTGAAATGAGTTTTTTTTGTAACTCGTCAACAACTTCGTCAACATTATATCCTTGTTCTTTCAGTTTATTTTTAATTTCTTCAGAAAGTTTTACTCCTATGTTTTGACCCCCTATACGTCCAAATGCTATTGCTAAAAACTCGAATGAGTTATCATCAAGTTCAAACATTCCCTCAATTTTTGCCGCCATTTGTGTACCATCCACATTGTTTACGTGTATTTTTAGGTTCAAAGTAAATCTAGATTTCTACTGCCTTATTCAAATGATCCTCTACAAGAAAACTAGTATGAAAATCATCAACTATTTTATAGTCTTCAATTTTAAGATCTAAAATTTTTTCATCAGCAGTTTCATATTTTATAATTCCATTATTCCTTAATCTTACAAGTTTCCACTTATCCTTTCCTTTTTGAAGTTTGCTTACAATTACAGCCCATTTTTCGTCATTTTCTATTCTTGGCATTCCGACAACCTCAGTTAATGATTCAATTCCTAACTGTTTTTCTTCACAAAATTTTTTTTTACATACAGCACATCGCCAAACATCTACACTACCTATAGTTCTCTCGTTGATGTTAATATTAACAGGAGCCAAGTAAGTAATTTGAGGCTCCTTGCAACACTTATAGATTTCACCCATACGAAACCTACGACATTTTGTTATATTTAGTCCTTACATCGTCGTATGGTTCTTCTAATACAATACCAATATTATCAAGGATTGAATTTTTTTTAAAAACAATATTTTCTCGCTCACACATTCTTCTGTACATATTTACCGCAGTGAACCTAGGATGCATCGCTTCGTATTCAATTTCAGACATATCTATAAAACCTCCTAATTCAACAAGTTTTAGAGACGTTTCTTTGGCTTCATCAACCGTCATACCGGAAAGTTCCGCAATTTGACTGACTGACATTTTTCCTTTCAGTGTAACCAGTAAAAACACTTCAGCTTGATTTTGACTGAGCCCAATTTCAGATATTAGATCTTTCTTAATTTTTTCATAATTCATGATGATTATATTCAAAAATACTTTATATTTGGTTAAAGAATTTTGTTTTTAGTTGTCAAAATTTAGCAGAACTTCTATATCTTCAAACCAAAATTCACTGAATTTTGTAGTGCCTATTATTGTTCTTCTTTTTATAGGAGCCATTTACGTCATGTCTCAGAGAGCTGATAGTAGTTTTGCAAATTTTATTTTAATAGGAGTAGCCGCTATTACCACAATTTATTGGGTACATATTCTTAAAAAAATGGCAAAAGATCAAAAACCAAAATACAAAGTCAATGAACCAGAAGCTAAGAATTGGGTTTACGATCTAATTAAGGGTGATAATCAATTTGTCTTTGTTGCTGAAGTACCTGGTCCTGATGATAGAATTATGGTGAGACTCATTGATGGTGTTTTATACGTTCGTGGTTCTGGTAGTTTTTCGAAAGAAGTTGTAATTGAGAATTCTAATGAAATGCAGATAACTGACTTCAAATATAGAAATGGTGTATTAACACTTCAAATAAGCTAAAGACTTTTTGCTAATTCAAGTTTGTGTGGTAAATATTTGTCAGTTATATTTGTAAGACCATACTTTGAGAATGCTTCCAGTTCCGCCTTTCTTTTAATTTTTAAGAATACCTCAAGTTCTTTCTTCCATATTCCTTCTTGGTATCTTGGATCTTTCTGTAGGTCATGACATCTCTTTATGTCAGACTCTGTCATTGGTATAGTAGGGAGTTTGTATTTTTCAATATCAGTAGCCCAAACACCAACCCATTTTGCATCAGGAACAGTTAGCTCTCTTAAATGCGCTGCATTAGCAGAACCTGATTTTATCACCATTGCAATATGCTCACCATATACATCACCATCTGTTAAAATAACAACAGGAAGATCCAATTCATCATGAAGTCTTTTTAATAATGTCCTAGTTGAACGAGGAGCCTGACCGCCGGTGTCGACTATAATTGCTTTAAATTTTTTGTCTACCTGTTCTTCAACAAATCTAGTAAACAAACCGCCTTTCTCAATTGCAATTACAACTTCTGCACTTGTTTCTAATAATTCTGAAGAAGTTAAACTTGGACCTATGGCATAACCATCTGGGTGATCAGACAAATTCATTTTTTTTCCCTCATATCCAGGAACAGTATATTCTATCGTTAAATCTCCAAATACACTACTTCGTTCTTCCGGAAATACATGAAACGATTCTCTTGGTTTTGTGAGTACTGCCTCAAGATCAACTATTATGTTATCAGATTCAGATTGATCCTCAAAGTCAATTTCAAATGCCTGAGATGAATAATACACATCTCGAAGAGTTGAAGATTTTTTATCCTTTGTCAATCTATTAGCGAAAAATGCTAGCCATATTAATTGCGTAAATGAGCGGAGCTGTGAAGTGTTTCTTGAACTTCGGATAGCTGCACTTGTTCCAAGTATATACTGCCGTAGTTTTTTATCATATACAATATTGCTTACTGAACGGCTAGGAATTGAAAATTTTGGAAAATCCCCTTTATCAAGATCATCATAAATCTGTGTACCATGTTTTCTTAAAAGAGCAACCAGTGGGCTTTGCTTATTCTCTACAATTTTTTTCTTAGACTTTTTCTTCAACTATAGGTTCCTCCACAATCATTTTCTTATAATCTGGTTCTTTCTTTTTGCCAGCTAACTCTGTACAAAATTGCGCTATCAATGGAATATATTTTGAGTAAAGGTTCTTCCTCCTTATTGCAGCCTCAGCTTGCCCTCTTTTAGACATGAATGATGATAATTTTCTAGACAGGGATAGTAATGCTAGCCTTAATTCACGTTCAATTTCAGGTCTGTCCGCTACGTTTTCTTTTCCTACTGTTTTGTATGGAACTCTTGTAGAACAAATATGTGATACTATCACTAACGGTGGATCACCCTTTATCTTATAACGTGTCCAATCAGTCTCATTCACAACCTTCAGAACTACATCACTTCCCTCATCATAAAGAAGTGGTATTCTATTAGCAAATCGATAAACTTTCATTCCATGGCTAGTAATTTTGCCTCCATATGCTATTCCCATCTCTATTATGAATGGGAATCCTGAATAAGCAGAAGCACCACGTTGTACAACTGCAAGAAAATCTGGTTCAAAGAATCTCTCCATGCCTTTTTCTAGTGGAGATTCGCCTAGTGGAGCCAAACAACTTGGATCAGGTGCCAAAAACTCATCAAATGATTGTAGTCCATCAGTAAGTTTTACAAGCTCCTGGTTTGTCATAGTACCAATCCTATGTTCAGGCTTAAACTTTGCAAATTCAGCAAACTTTAAAGCTGTGGTTGGTCCTACCCTTTGGAAACGTTTAGTCAAAAATGAAGTCAGTGTTTCTCCTTGTACTGTGTTTGCCAGTTGTTTATAGTAAAAACTTTCAGGATTCATATCAACAGAAACAGATTGTGATTCTCCGAAGTCCCAGTAGGTTAATTTCTTGTTTGCTATATCAATTTCTTCAATGGTAGTCTTACTTAATTTTTCAAAATCCATTTTTAAAAACGACATCAAAGATATGACTATACGAATAGGTCGTGTCAAAGTTTTCCATTTTTTTTGTGCCTTATCCATTATTTCTGAGTAGCCAAGATTTTTGTTGGCTAATCCCAGCTCTTTTCTAACTTTTGAAATCATATTGTCATCAACCACTGGAATTTGATAATGAGTATCTAACAACATTCGTCTAATTGTTTCAACGTCAATTCCATGTGGATGAGGTCTGATGATTGTTGGTGAGGGTGGCATTGTTCTGATAACTTTCGTATACCTATACTTGTCACCTTTTGGATCATCAAAAGTGATTGTTGCATACGGTGTTATCAGTGAGGTTTGATACACATAATCACGTATTTTTGAACCCGCTTTTGAGTAATCACCCTCTAAACGTATACTAAGTGACAGTCCAGCTTTTGTGACTTCTTTTGTTTCATGTTTTAGTATTACGGGTTTATTCTTCTGTATATCCAACAACATTTCATACTCATCTTGAATTTTTCCATCTGTGCTGCTTCTCACGATTAAGGGCTTGTTTGTTGTAATTTGGCCGTAAAGAATTGCCATTGTAGCGCCTAACCCAAACATTCCCCTTGCCTGCTTTAAACCAAATTTTGAACCATACAAGACTGTACCAAATGCCAAAGGAACGTGTTTAGATTCAATGCCAGGACCGTTATCTTTTACACTCAAAATGTATTGTTTTGGGTCAGGTTTTTCTGCATCAACCGCCTTTATTGACATGTGAACATCAGGTAAAATTCCTTTTTCATCACATGCGTCAAGAGAATTTTCAACGAACTCACGAACTGCAGTATAAAGCGACCTTGATGGGTTACTAAAACCTGCAAGGTCTCTATTACGATAAAAAAATTCACTTGGGGAAATTTGGCTAAAAGACTCTTTAGAAGACATCCTGATTTTCCCATAATTGTAATTTTTCTAGTTTTTCACGCCGCCTTACAGCTTCTAACTTGTTATAAACAGAACCATGCATACTTCCACTTGAAAGAGATGAAATTGCATCAATGACGTTTTTTAACCTGTTGGGTGATCCGATAATGGAAACAGTTTTCCCGTAAATAGAAATTGATGTGTTAGTAAGATTTTCCATGTTTATGCGTGCTTTGCCCTTTTCTCCAATAATACGTCCTTTTATCCGTTCTATCTGATCTGTAGATTTTCCAACAAACTCTTGCAAATTGATAACATGTAAAACATGGTCTTCCTTCAGTAGCGTCATAGCTTTGTTTGGTGAAAATCCACGACCTATAGCTGTAATAATTTCCATAGCCTTGAATGGTTGAATATCAGTTATACTTCCAGCACTATGAATATGAATTTCGCCAGAATCACTATCAATTTCTAACGATACTGAGCATTTTTTTTCAATTTCAGATTTGATATTTCCAGACTTGCCAATTAAAACTCCTATTCGGTCTTCTGGTATTCTTATTAATTTTTCAAAGCTCATTTGTTATTCTGTTAAATACATCAATTGGATTTTCTACAGTTAGCCCCCTTTTTACAAAGAACTTTGAGATATTATTAATGTCTCTTTTAAGAAGTTCTTTGGCGTTTGGATGTTCTAAATCTATGGCTGATCCCATATCAAAGAGAATTAAGCCTTTATTAGTTTTGAAGATATTGTACTCTGAAAAGTCACAATGAACAAGATTTGCTTGTTTGTAAAGTTGCTTAATTAAGGACATGGCTGATTTGTAGTCTTTTTCGTTAATTTGTGATTGAACAAGAGTTTTTGTTGGTACGCCTTTTTTTCCAATAAATTCCATAGCAAGTACATTTTTTTTTACAGTTATTGGTTTTACAACTGAAATACCGTTTTCAATAGAATGAATTAGATTTTTATATTCTTTTTTTGCCCATAGATAAACCAAACTTCTTGTATTTTTTTTTATTCTAGAAAATCGAGGGTCACCTTCAATGTATATAGAGCGTTTTTTAAAACTTGAAGTTGAAGTAAGGTAAACTTTTAGTGCAATATCATGCTTATCTGGGGACATTCCCCAAAATACTACTGATTCCTTTCCAGCACTAACAATTCCATTAACATAAGAAATTATTTTAGTACGTATCATATCATGGAGTATCATGACAGTTGATTTATCTAATACTTCATTAACTGTTTTATTTTTTTTGAATCCATCAGATAGAAAATGTTTTTTTATTTTTGAGAAATCGTTTGCATTTAAAAACAGTTCTTCGTTTTCAAAGTTCTCAGAAAATGATGTCATTTAATACCAAACAGAAGACAAAATATTCAGAAATCTTTTGGGATGTGTTTATTATCTTTTAGCCAATCCACTTGGCTCAATGTAAATCGCCATATAATGTCACCCCTCTCAGTTGCTTTAAAATCCCATGGTGCTATTATAACAATATCATTATCACGAATCCAAATTCTTCGTTTTAGTTTTCCACGAATTCTGCCACGTCGGGTAATATCATCTGTACATTTAACTAACACTTGATCACTACCGAGTAATTTAATCACCCTTCCAAGTAGTTCTCCCTCTTCTGGTAATCTGATTTCTTTTAATGCACTTTCGTTTAAGACTTTGCGCTTACCCACGAAAGAAACTATAAATTTTTGTATATAATTGTGGTGTTTTACATTTTGAAAACAATCAGAAAAGGAATTCCATCAATTTCTTTAACTCCATCTTGTGATCCTACTCCTATACTAACCGACAGAGAAATTATCTCTTTTCCAACCATATTGATGTTATCACATTTCCTCAACAAGTTTTCTGCCTCATCTTTTTCAACTATTCTTTCTCCATAATACGACTCGCTAATTTTAATAGAAAATTTATCACGGATAAGAGTCCTACCTAACAGGTTGGAATCACAAATATTCAGCAGTTGTGTATTACTGTGATTAATCAAACGTGCAGAAAACATTATGCATATTTGCCCTTAATAGTAGATTTTGCTCCACATGCCTCACAAATAAGAAAAGATATTCGCTTTTCCTTTTCAATTTTTGTATCTGGGCTTTTACAAGTTGGGCATTCAATGTAATCACTAACATAAATTTTGAGCAACCGCGTAAAATCATCAGGATCTCTTTTTCCAACAAACATTGCAGAATCACCAATTCTTTCCGCGGGAACTGCAAATTCTTTTGATAAATATTGCAGTAATTTAGTAGAATCACGACGCAGCATTTTTGGAAATTCAGCAAAATTTCGAAAGAAAGTTCTTTGACCTTCCCACATAACGTCTACAGGCGGAAGTTCAAATCTTGTATCAGTAGAATCAGAAGTTTTAGACAAGTTTTTTTCAATTCTTTTTAACAGCTTTTCATAATCACTCTTTACCATTAAGATGAAAAACTCTAGTTCCCCTATATGGATTTAAGGGAAAAAGTAAATGTATTAAGGCTTACCTATACGGAAAACATTAGTTCCACATTCTGGACAAACACCTTTTACAGCTGGTCTGCCATTTTTTAGTTTAGTTTCTTGTGGGTTTTTAATTTCCCTTTTCTCTCTACATTTTACGCAATATGCAGTTGTCATTCTAACATTTGATAAACCAAGTCGTATTTAGGAAGATGCTGTAAAAATTTTTTAACTAGAGACTATATACACGTATGATTTTTTGGGTCGTAATTTGATCATATATAAAATATTATGGTAAAAATTGACATTCTTAGATTTATCATGCTCTAAGTAATAATTAATTTTTTTAAATTGCTCCAAATAAAGGACTTGTTATAAATAACAAATTTTTATATTTTTTATATGGGATCGAAAAAAGGTATTGGAATAACTATAGCTATTCTAGTTGGTGTTGTAGCAGCTAGTTTTCTGGTTTATCTGATTCCGGAGAATACTGAGATGAAATTTGTTGTATCAGATTTTGAAAAGAATCTAGATGATGTCGATGAAAGAACCTCAATGTTATCAACAGGTATTGAAAAATCATTTGATGATTTGATTAATCATAAATTATCCCCCGAAGAATACTTTATTACTGCAGGAGTTACTCAGTCACAAGTAAATTCATTAATAATTGAACTGACTTTAAGTAATCCACCACAAGAATGGGCAGCGAGTTATAAAACTTATGCTGATGCATTGAAAATTCTAAACGAGCAAATTAGGGAATCAGTCGTTGTTGCAAATTTGATGAAAGACGATAATAATTCAGATTCTATTAATGAAATAATTTCTAAAATTTATGAATTAAGGGCAGAGTTACTGAACCTCATTGAAAAATCAGATAATTTGAGACCGTGAAACACAGTCATAAATACTAGTAATAATATTCAGAATAGTGGGAAATATTAAAAACTAATTTTTGTATAATATCGTAATGCCTCAAAGTAAGCTCAAAAGGGATATTGAAGCCTCGGTTGCCACCAATTTACTGGTTATTTGTGTAGACAGAGATGATGATGTAGGAAAAAAGGCTGGAATTTCAACTCCTGTGGTTGGAAGAAATGCTTGTATCGAAGCAGCTCAAAGACTGGCGCTGGAAGATCCTGAAGATGCGGACTCTAATGCAATATTTTCTGCAATAAAAACATATGAAGACTTGATTAGCGATGGTTACAAAGCTGAGGTAATTACAGTAGCTGGTGTGGAAAGTAGAAGTGTACAAGGAGATGAAAAAATTGCTTCAGAAATCAAATCAGTATTAAAGAAATTTTCTGCAGACGGAGCTGTGATAGTTTCTGATGGTGAAGATGACGAAATGGTTATTCCTATTATTCAAAATGTAATTCCTGTTGTATCAGTACAAAGAGTGGTTATGAAAGTTAGTAGAACGATTGAGCATTCCTATGCGTTATTTGGTAAATTCCTAAAAATGGTAGTATATGATCCAAGATATTCAAAGTTCTTTTTAGGCGTACCGGGAATTTTGTTATTGATTGGTGGAGTTGGTGCTGTTACTGGATACACAGCCGAAATTTTTGCCGTACTAGTTAGTATTCTTGGTGGTGCATTCTTGATCAGAGCATTTGATATTGATAAAGCATGGTCTAACTGGGCTAAGCCTACGCCAGAAGGATTTATTCGACTGTTTACACTAATCACTGGACTGATTTTAATAGCTGGATCAATACCTGCCGGTATAACTAGTGTTGATGTAGAAAATCTTTCTGCTGATCTAGGAATTGTTAACATTATCACTGACAATATTGTTATGGGGCAATTCGTTTCTGGCATGATTCCATTTTTGTGGATCGGTATTGGAACAATATTTGTAGGAATTCTGTTTAACAATTGGTTAAACAGAAAATTAAGACATATCAGTGATATTCTTAGAATAATTGTCCTAGTTTCTCTATATCCAACTGTATACCAGTTTACAAACATCCTGAGATTTGACGAAAGTTCGTTTTCCTTAATCTTACCTTTAATAGCAGGTTTTGGAGTAACAGCTGCATCTGCAACTCTCTTGATACGTAGATATAGAAAAAAGAAAGACAACCAATAATCAGAATAATAAAACTCTTTCTTTTTGACTAGAATCTTTTTGCAATAACACATATCTGTATCTTTCTAATCTAAAATATAGAATATGGTGAGTGAATATTAACGGTATATTAGATATTGCATTGAATATATCTGGACTCTATAGATTCTATGCTAAAAGACTAGAAAAAGAAGTTGTGAATGGTGATAGACCTAACCATATAGCCATAGTGTTAGACGGCAACCGTAGATGGGCAAAACGAAATTTGGTTATGCGAGAACATGGTCATTTTAAGGGTGCTGATACAGTTGAAGACCTTCTTGACTGGTGTGAAGAATTTGATATAAAAATTATAACTTTGTATGTTCTGTCAGCTGAAAATCTGGATCGAAAAAATGAAGAACTTGATTATATTTATGATTTAATCAAAACGAGATTAGAGAAACTCTACAATGATCCTAGAATTCACAAAAACGAAATGAGAGTCAAAGCAATAGGACGAATTGAACTGTTACCAGATTCGATAAAAGATGTACTATCAAGATTGGATAATGCTACAAAGGACTACAGTAATCATTTTCTCAATATTGCGATTGCATATGGTGGTCAGAATGAACTAGTTGATGCGGTTAAAAAGATTGGCACTAAGATAAAAGAAGGCAAACTAGATACAAATGACATTAACAAAGATATAATTGAAGAAAATTTGTATACTTCCCATCTTCCTCAACCGTCAGCTGATATGATTTTAAGAACATCTGGAGAAAAAAGAATGAGCGGATTTTTGATGTGGCAAAGCGCATATAGTGAATTGGTTTTTCTGGATATTTTTTGGCCAGAATTTAGAAAAATTGATCTTATGCGGGCTATACGCACATTTCAGAAAAGAAAAAGACGTGTAGGAAAATAACATAATAAACTAAGACAAACTCTTCAATCCATGATAAATGAAATATCTGCCGGTATAGTTTTTGTCCAAAATATTTTAGGTGAAAACAAATTTCTACTGCTAAATTATCCTCAAGGACATTGGGATTTTGTGAAAGGAAAAATCGAAAAAAATGAGGAACTATATGAAACTGCAAGAAGAGAGGCAAAAGAAGAGACTGGTATTACCGATTTTCAATTCATTGATGGCTTTGAAGAATATGTAGAATATGATTTTTGGTTTAAAAACGAAAAAATTCATAAAAAGGTTATCTTTTTTCTAGCAAAAACAGATACAAAAAAAATAACGTTATCTAATGAACATTTTGATTATATTTGGTTAGTTTACAATGACGCTTTGCAAAAAATTACATATGAGAATGCTAAAAATGTGTTATCAAAAGCAAACAAATTCTTGTTAAACACAAGATAACTGTAATTGTTTTACTGTATTTACAGGATCTTTTGAATTAAGAATTGTTCTTCCCACAATTAAAAAATCACTGCCATTAGAAATAGTCTCTTTTGCTTTTCCCCCCTGTGTTCCAATACCAGGTGAATAAATATTCAATTTTTTACCAGTAATTTTTTTGCAGTTGCTTATAATTCTTGGAAAAGTTGCACCAACAATTATCCCATCCGCTTTGCTGGATATGGCCCACTTTAGGAATAATTGGTATAATGGTTTAGTTTTAGAATTATTTGAGGATTTTACATTTATGTTGTAAGATGTTTTAGCTTCAGGCGCACTCATATGACATAATGCAATTACACCCTTATCCTGCCTATGTGCAACAGTAACAATTTTTTTTAGACTTTCAAGACCCATGATTGGATTAACGATAACAGCATCAAATCCAAAACTCCACAGTGCATTTGTGGCTATTTCATTTGTGTTACCTATATCATTTAGCTTAACATCAGCTATTGTTTGGAGTCCATATTGATGCGCAGTTTTATTAATTCTAGCAATTTCTTTTTTTCCTAATGGCAAAAGCAGATGGAAGTTTAGTTTTATTGCACATAGATACTTGTGCAATGTTTTGATGTTTCGGATTGTGTGTGGAACAAGTTTCTCATCTAGTGTATCATAATCATTAGCAAGAATAATTCTACTTTGCGTAGAAGATTTGTGAATTCTAGTTTTGAATTTGGTCATAATTGACCAGTGGATGTGTCTCGTGTAGTTTAACTATTTTGATATAAGAATAACCATGTTCGGTAGTATTAGCTACAAAAACAGGCTGTGATGCATTAGTTGTTGTATACTTTAAAAACGGTTTATTTGGTTCTTCGTTTAGTGATACATAACAGTAATATGAATCGCCATCCTCATTGAAGTTCAGAAATACACCAATCAACCATTTTCCTTTAAATGGAAATGAAAATAGAGGAAATGGTGCTTCCTCAAAACCATAACTAAGTTTTGCTAGGCTTCCCAAATCTTCGAATTCAATTGGTTGATATTTTTCAGTTTTGTTATTAGGTAATGCTTGAAGAGACTGTGGTAACGATTTAATTTTTACAATTGGTGAATAAAGTTTTGAATTATCAATAGTACAATCAACCATTAAAGACTCTTCTCTACCTGATTTGAAACCATAGCTAAGAAAATGACCAAATTTTTCAATGGGTGTATAGTAAATAACAGGACTTTCTTTAAGCATATCCATCTGCACTGAAAGTACTTTCTTGCCATTATGCTCATGAAGAAATGATACCCTAGTAGATCTTTCTAACGCACAAACTAGTCTGCCGAATTCTAAAGGTGAGTTTACCTCAATATAGTTTGGAAATTTATTCACAAAAAATTAAGGATAGATACCAAATTAAAGTATAACCGAAAATGATTATGGTCTAAGGTCTATAATATCGTCTACTAGCGGACCAGTACCAATAAGCGTGACTGATACCTTAAGTTTATCTTCAATATTTTTTATGAAAGATTTAGCCTCATTACCCAAATCGCTAATAGTTTTTACGCCTGCACATTCAGGAAACAGTACGTCTAATTTTGTTATTGCTATCTGAGTTGCGGAATTAAGCATGATTGATCTTAGTGCCAAATCAAAATCGAATTCAGCAGCACGTCTAGGTCTACCAGTGACTGTACCAAACTCAGCCCAACCTTTTTGCTTAGTTTCATCTGCATCAAGCTCATTAGGCATAGGTCCAGTTCCAACACGTGTCAAATACGCTTTAAAAACCACTAAAACTTCATTAACATTTTTTGGACCAAGTCCAATATCAGCACATATACCAGATGCAGTTACATCTTTAGACGTAACAAATGGATAAGTACCGTGCCATAATGAAAGATGAGTACCCTGAGTACCTTCTACTAGAATGTTTTCTTGATTTTTCAGTGCAGTATTAATTTGATCCGGTACATCAGTAACGTATGAAGAAAGTGACTCTACATCTTTTGCCATCTTCAAGGTTCGCATTGCACGTTCAGCGTTTGCAGGACCAGTTCCTGAACCAGTACTTCCAATCTTTTCCTTTAGTCTACCTTTAGAGTCTTGATCTAGATGATTTTGTTCAATTATTCCACAATGCCTATCCAAAAATGCTCTGTCTGAAACTCCAAATTCTTGTATTTCTTTAAAAAAGACTTGAGGATCAACAACTACACCAGGTCCGATCATAACTCTTGCGTGTTTATTTAGAAATCCACTTGGTAGCATTCGTACTTTATAGGTGGTCTTACCATCCTTGATAGTATGCCCCGCATTTGGTCCAGCTCCTCCACGAACAACAATTGTAGGATTATCATTTTTTGACAAATACGAGATGATTTTTCCCTTTCCTTCATCACCAAAAAAGCCACCTACAGCAACAGTTGAAGGCATACAAAGATACTACAATTTTCATCTATTTAATTCAACAACAAGTTATGATTAATACCCAAGTTACAAACAGTGGTTATATTGTCTGAACCGAATTACGCGGGAAATATAATAATAAATCTTGCAAGCCTGCCAGATTTTCTTAGAAAGCCGATTCTTAAGAAAAGAATGACGGAGTTTTTCTCAATGTCAGATTCCGATAAATCAGAAATCATCAATAATGCACTGGAGGCTGGACCAACTATACCTTTTCCAAATTTTTCAAAGTTGTTCAAGACATGGCTCGAAGTATTATGCACAGTTTCTGAAGAAAATAGGTATGCAATGTTTTTAAATTATATCAAGCTGATAATCAATTCACCTCAAAAGATAATTGCGTTTAACTTAGATGGAATTCTTGAGATATTTTTGAGTTTGGAACACTCAAATCAGAAGATTTTATCAGTTTCAGTTCAAAATGTGTTTAAAAACATGGATCAAGATTCAAAAAGAAAAATAATTCTGTTAGTTCCAGAAAATGCTAGAAAACTAATTGGTTTTTAGGCAGGTTGTTCTTCTGGATTTCTATTTTCTTCGTTTGTATAATCTACAACATCTCCCTCAGGAGTTAATACACCAACGAACACCTTTTCGTGTTTTTTTAGTAGTTTTCGATGATCCTTTAATGACATATCTAACCTCATTTCATTTATTACCATAACACGGTTTTCTTTCCATTCACCCCAACATTTTGTACAGCAAGGATAAGAAGATGGAATGGGTTCCAACTCCTCATTATCAGGGATTTCATTTTTACATTTAGTACAAATACGAGTCATATTTTGGTTAATTTGTTACTCCTTTTATTTTTTGAGATCAACAATAATAATAGATAACATAGTAGATATAATGTATGAAGATAAAGTGCCCAAAGTGTAAAGAGAATGCAGAATTAACTCCTGATTTTTCTCTAGTCGCTTGCACAAAATGTGATTTGGAAATGAGTTATGGGGAATATGTTAGATATATTGCACATGCTGATTCAACATATTCTGACATACTTGGAGATTATACTGGAAGTACTGAAGGTGAAAAAGCTGGTACGCTGGATGAATGGGATTAATATTATGAAATTAGAAAGTAAGAAAACTTGTTCTCAAACCTTATTTAAAACGTATACTCAGTTAGCGTAATTGGAATTTTTACATGAAAGTGTTTTAAATTTAGTTGGACTTGCTGTTGGCATTATAATTGGCTGTATTTCATATTTTGGTTTCAAAAATACTGGAAGTCCTACATTATTCAGATTATCTATAGCATTCATTGCTATTGGTATTGGTTTCGGAATTCTGGCGTTTGGATATATTCTTGATGATTCGGTTACACAAACAGGAAAGATCAATCGTGGTATTACAACGCTTGGTGTTGCTTCTCAGGCGGTAGGATACTGGTTTATTGCATTTTCTCACACAATCAAAACTTTCTTTCCAAAATCAAGATATCTTAGGTCGGTGGGAATCATGCCATTATTTTTAGTATCATTTGTTTCTGTTGAGCACATATTGCGTGCAGTTTCATTCATTTTGTTGGTATACGGTTCAATAGAGACTATGATATCATATCTTAATGGGAAAAAAAAGACTACACTTTTTGTTGCAGTAGGTCTAGCCCTCCTAGGATTTGGAGAATTTGTCAGCTGGTATTCATTTGTATTTCCTGAAACTATTTTGTACGTTGGCTCAATTATTATAAAAATTTGTGGCTTGTTCTCATTAGGTATTCCAATATTCAAAATTCCGCTACGGAAGATTACATTTGATGAAAATATGTAGATTTCAGCCTATTACAGTAAGAATCTGAAGATTGTCAAAATATTTTGTCTTCATGGTATACTGAAAAATATGGTCCTAGATCATATACTAAAAATCACAACAGTATCAAGGATCATGGCTTCATATAGAACACATATCAAAATAGTTGGAGAAATTTTAGATACAACTCTGGAAAGTGTTGATGAATATGATGGTACAAGTATTACACATTTAATAAGAAAAGCAAATATTTCACATGGAAGGCTTTCAGTAATTTTGAATAATTTAGTTTCGCAGGGTCTTTTAGAACAGGTCAATTCAGAAGGATGTTGTAGATACAAAATTAGTTCATCTGGTCAAGAATTTCTTTCAGCTTACAAAACTTTTAGGGATTTTTCAGAAGATTTTGGATTAACTATTTAGTTAGAAGCAATTTATTAAAAATGTCAAGACTTGAGAGTTTCATGCACTGATTCAGATATCAAAATAGCAATCAAAAAAATCAAAGCTGGTCAAATTATAGTTTTTCCTACTGATACAGTTTACGGTATAGGATGTGACCCATACAATAAGAAAGCAGTATTACATTTGTATGAAATCAAAAAAAGAGAAAAAACAAACGCATTTCCAGTATTAGGTTTGTCTAAAACAGAATTAGAAAAAATCGCAGATTTCAATATGCTTGAAGAAAAAATCGCAGAAAAATTTTGGCCTGGTCAGGTTACATTGGTCTTAAAAGTAAAAGATGAAAAAATTCGGAAATCATTGGGTCTTGATAAAAAAATTGCTGTACGTGTGCCTGATAATCAATGTGTTTTATCACTTCTGAAAGAATGTAAACTATTAGTAGGAACAAGTGCTAATATTTCTGGTACTGTTCCATTCATTGATCCTAATGAATGCGTTAATGGTCTAACAGGATACGACTTGTTGATTGATGGGGGAATCATTTCGAGCCAAGGCGAGTCAACAATTGTTGAAATTGAAGGTGATAATATCAATATTCTAAGAAATGGAAGTGTTACAGAAGAGGAGATAAGAAAACTAGATTGAATCTGTTCATTACTTGTGCAAAAAACCTTGAATCAGAAACAGAAGGTGAGATAAAGAAAATATTAAACGAATATGGTGATCAGAGACCAGAAATTTACAGAAGTGAAATGAGAGGTATTTTATTTGTTAACACAAGCAAAGACACGTCAAAAATTATAGATTGGGTAAAGATTAGGATAAGCGAAGAACCTTGGTTTATACGATATTGCCTGAGAATAATTCCCATTCAAACAGAAGCTGATACGGACATAGAAAAAATAAAACAAAGTGTGCAAAAACTAAAAAACATAATTCAGAAAACTGATTCTTACCGAATAACAATTGAAAAGAGAAATTCGGATATATCATCAAAAGAAATAATTGTTGAGGTTGCAAACATATTTCTCAACAAAGTTTCGTTGAATGAACCAGATTGGATTGTATTGATTGAAATATTTGGGAATAAAACAGGTGTATCAATTTTAAAAAATAATGGTATGTTTAGTTTAGAAAAATCAAAGCGGGAATCAGAATAATAATGCAGCCTTTTCAACAATAATATCGTCTAATGGATTTTTAGAGGAAACTGTAGATATTTGTTTTTTGGATATTTTAAACTGCTTTTTAAGGTACTGTTGATTGGCTTTTGAAAATTGTTTTGAATTAAGCGATGTTTTAACTTCGGAGTAAAGCTTGTTTAAAGTAGGTTTTTTACCTATCGCAATTATAAAAAAATCCCTATTTGGTTTTCTGCCAGCAGTTTTAATTGCATGAGAAATTTGCGTAGTACAGGCAAATCTCATTAATATATCAATTTCAATTTTTTTTGATAGCAATGTTTTATTTTTTTTTGCATAAAGAGATATTGCAAGTATTTTTTTAGCGTGGTTTACACCAAGTATAAACTGAGAACTCAGCGCTTGAATAATTAGTTGAGGATGTTTATTCCTCAATTCTTTCAAAAATTCAATATGAAATTTCTTATCATTTAACATATGAAATATTTCCGCGTTTGAATGCATTATTGAAAATTGTATTCTAGAATGTGTTCCTCCATGAATTATTGGAATAATGCTAACCACATCATTATCATTTAATTTAGTATCATAACCTTGCAAAGCCGAAGAGTCTATTCCATTTACAGCAATAAGCAAGTTTTTTGTGTCAAATTCTAGGCTGTTCTTTGGTTTGATTTGGATTAGATAGTCAATTAATTCATTTATTGTCAGGCTACTTTCTTCCAATGTTATACTATCAGTAGAAAATGATTTTTTGGCGCCACCCATTAATTTTACAGTAATCAATACACTAACTAGTCACTAGTTTGAAATTAATCTTCTAGTCGGTGACCTCGGCGTCCTTCGTTGACGCCTTATCGTCATGAGATTTCGTACGTTCAACTGTTACAGTTTTTTTAGATGCAGGCTCTGTATCCAGATCTGCTAGCTCATTTTGATCTTCTGCTTGTTCTTGCATCTCCATATTTTTCGCCTTTTCTAATTCAATTTTTTCATTCTTAAGGAATCTAGTAATATATCCAGCCAACTTATTTCTGAGTGGTTTTGAACGAATTGTGGTTATATCGTTGAGAGTATTTTTATTTTGATCAAAATCAATTCCAAATTTCTCCTTATTTTCCTTTAAGACCTTCATTGAAAGTAGTTTTATTCTATCCACTAATCCGAGAAATTTTGTGGGTTTTTTATATCTATAGAATAAGAAATCGTTGAGAATTTTCTTCTAATATTCTACACATATTTTCATAATTAATACCTAAAACCTTGGATGCACAAAATATCACGCTTGGAATGAAGCTAATCTGAGCAATTCGATTACTAAAGCATCTAGAAAATCTGACAGGTCCATCAGTTTCTACCAGAATTTTATCTTTATTTGATTTTGATAGTAATACTTGCTTGTCTTTTGAATAGACCATTACTGGACCAAAGGAAACATAGTAGTCTAAACCCATTGCCTGTTGTAGTTGTTTTTTGCTTCCATCAAACCAGTGTAATAAAATGCTAGGAATGTTATATGATGGTAAGATTTCGAGTATCTCATCAAGTGTTTTTCTAGAATGAATTGAAACTGGTTTTCTAAATTTTTCTGCAAAAGAAAGATGAGTTCTGAAAACTTCTTTTTGTTTTAACAACTCCTCTTCTGAATTTGAATATGTATGATCTAACCCAATCTCACCTATTCCTGAAATTTTTTCATTGTTTTCTTCAATTAACCTGAACATCGATTCCGTATCATCCTGTGCTTTTTCCGGGTGCATGCCTATGAAAGGTAAAATAGAGTCACTTTCATTTCCAAGCTCAAGGGTTTTTTTTGAGGAATCATAATCCATCGAAACACAACATGCTTTGATGTGAAGTTTTTTCATTGAGTTAAGAATTAGTGGAATGTCCTGTTCGTATTCTAAATCAGAAAGGTGGATATGAGCATCATAAAGCCAAGTCATATAACGCATAACCTTGACTGCCTAAAATAGTCTGTTTTACTCATACTTGTATTGGAATTTTTTTACTAGTGATCTTTTATCATAGATTTAATAAAAAGAACCATGAAGTCGTCGGAATTGGGGCTGTCAGCTATGTATCGTATTTTAAAAAAATCAGGTGCAGAGCGGGTAAGTGATGAATCCGCTAATGAGCTTAGAAGGGTTATAGAAGAAATAGCTGAGGTAGTTGCTAAGAATGCCGTGGATATGGCAAACCATGCAGGACGAAAAACTGTCAAGGCAGAGGATGTTAAACTAGCTTCTAAACAATTTAACAAGTATTAATCTAAAGAGTTAATTGTTGATTTTGTGTTTTTTTTTACTGCGGTGAGGTAGTACAGTCCGGTAGTGCATGGGCCTGCAAAGCCCAGAGTCGGGGGTTCAAATCCCTCTCTCACCTCTTTGATCTTGGTTATTTCATAATCACCCACCATTTCTTAAGTGGAATAAAAAAGCAAGAGCAAAATTGACATCTAAAGAAGCAACTCTCTTAGATTATAGTGAAGAGGGACGTGCTCTTCTATCTCAACAATCAAGTGTACCCCTTGAAGGATTCGCAACACATACCGTAGATGCAAGCATTGCTGAATTCATGAAGGATGCAAAAAACGAAGTAGAGAAAGGACATTTCTATCTTTTATGGCATTTGCTATACGTTGAAGAAGTACTAGAAGATGTTGCGGAAAATGCAGTAATTGATGGTGCATATGATTGTGGAATTGACGCGTATTTGGTGGATACTTCAGAAAAAAGAATCAGGTTATTTCAATCAAAGTATGGTGAGGCTCACTCTATAGGAGCAATTGACAAATTCGTCAAGGATGTAGAGCGGTTCAAAAAATCAGAACAGTCAAAGATCAGACGGGATGAATTGCAATATCTTTGGAAGCATCTTCATGAAAAAAACATGAAGACAGAATTGGTTTACGTAACTGATAATGATGTAGATGAGTATGAAAGTAATGAAGTGAAGGTTATGGGAAAGGAACAGGTCTATCAAGAATTATGGGAACGTATCAAAAAACCAGCCAAAGGAGAAAAGTCTAGTTTAAGGATTAAAAAATGCCTTGAACATTATAATGCATATTTCTGTATTGTTTCTGCATTTGACTATGCTGATTTCGTAGAAAGGAACGAACACTATGTTTTCGAGTCAAATATTAGAAAGCATCTTGGTGGAAAAGGATCAATTAACAAAGGAATTACAAAAACTCTAGAAGAAGATCCGCATAATTTCTTTGAATGGAATAATGGGATTACCATAACTGCAGATGACCGCTCGAGGAAAAATGATTTTGTAAATATGACAGGAGCACAAATTGTCAATGGTGCGCAAACATCTAAGAGCATTCTTGATAGAAAAAAGAAGACAAACAATCTAGATGCGGAAGTTCTAGTTACAATTATCAAAACCAAAGATGAGGAACACCAGAGAAATATCACAAAGTACAGGAACTCCCAGAATTCCATTAAAGGTAAAGACTATGTCTCACTAGAGGATTATCATATAGCATTACATACCATGTTGCAAAGAATAGGATATTTCTATGAGCACCAACAGGGTTCTTGGCTAAATCTTCCATCTTCAGAAAAAGCTAAATTCAATGGTAATGAAATTTACAACAAATACCTATCAGATAAAAAAGAAAAATGTAGAATCAAAGATGATACTGCGATTGCATCATTTGTATCATATTTTGAACAGAAACCAAATGACGTGTATGGCGGCATAAGCAAATATCTTCCCAAGGGTGCAAAATATGAAACTGTTTTTGATGATGAACTAGAATGTGATTATCGATACTTCCTATTTCCACACTTAATTCGTGAATATGCCAAAAATGAATTAGGATATGATAGTAGTGCACAAAATAGATACAAGAGATATGCACAGAATATTTTTGTTGCAGTTACTGCAAGAATAATTCACAAAAACATTCTAGGCAAAAATGACGACTTTAAGAAGGACATTACTGAGTTAGAAAAGATGATCCAGAATGTTGGATTATTCACAAAGATTCTAAAGGTCGCAGACGAAGTTATGACAAAATTTCTTGAAGATTCTAAGGTTGAAGATAAGATAGAAGAGGCTAACACTGCTCACAACTTTTTCTCAAATCAGGTTTATGGCAAGTCCATGTTAGAAGTAATAGATTCAAAAATTAGACATGAACAAATAGAAATAGATTATATCAAAAAAACAATTTCTGGAATATAATCAAACAATCCTCAAGAAAGGCAGACGTCCAGCCAAGAAACTTCTTGCAGGAGGTTCACATGACCAGACGATCTACCGGTAATTTATAAAAAAAACTTCTATATAACAAAATATGGTTTTTATAATGAATTGAAAAAGTGCTGTTGGGTATGACACCAAATGATAAATGTGCATTATGCAATGAAAATATGGATCATACTTACGTCCCTATGAAAGAATGGTATATAGATGGTCACGTTTGCGGAAAGTGTTATTCAAAAAAAATTGCCGAGTTTTATCCTGGCAAACATGAGAGAGTAAATCTTTCAGACCAGTGATAGTTCATTTATCAGCATCTTTTTCCTTCTTGCTGTATTTGTTGACTGATAAGCAATTCCAGGCAAGTACATCTTCTTTTATTTCAACTTCTGTAAGAAATTTGATGTCAGTAACTGTTTTTTTCTTTTTTAGCAAGTTTATCTGAAAACTTTCAAATTTTTTGCAGTCACAATCCTCGAAAAGGCAGCTGTCATCATCTTTTTCCTCTGCATGATCCTCTTTGATATGACCACAATCACATTTTGCATCATTTTTGACATCCTTTTTGTATTTTTTTGTGTATACACCCAACCTAAGAAACGCAGTACCCTCGTGACCTTTTTTGAACCGTTCATAATGAGAGGATATTGGTAGAATTTTGAAAAGAAATCTGTTATTTTCTACTCTTGTTGACTCTGCACCCATAATGAACCAGTAATTATTTCCTGTTTCAACAAAGCGAATTTTGATCGAGTGATCGTTCCACCACTTGATCGTTTCTCTCCAAAAGGTCTGTGCTTGCTTAAAATCATGAAATAAAGGCACTAGATTCATTCGTAGATCATAATAACGATAAGCAACGCCTATCAGATCATCAAACCATTTAGCTGGCGAGTCCGAAGACAATATAACAAAATCATGCTGAGTGTATATGTACCTGATCATAATTTTGAGTTATACTCTTATATCAGAGAAAATTCTGTGTTATGATATGGTAGCTTATCGAACCAGTATGCAAATTGTAGCCGATCTTTTGGTTGCAACAGAAGAATGCGGGCAAGATGGAATCAAAACTACCTCACTACTGTCAAAGGCTAATCTTTCACATTCAAGATTCGAGAAATTTGTGAGTAACCTAACAGGGGCTGGACTGGTCAACAAAATTGAGTATGATGGCAGAAATGTGTTTGTAATTACTCCAAAAGGCACACAGTATCTTGAACAATACAAAAAATTTTCAGATATTGCGGAATCTTTTGGACTAGAAATGTAAAAATTATCTCTTAAATTTTCTTCTTCTCTCTCTATTAGCTCTTTGTCTTTCTTTCTTTGCTTTATAAGAACCATAAATAATAACTGCAATTATGCCGCCTATTGATGCATAGAACAATGGAATAAACGGTGCTTCTCTAAGTTCACCTGTTGTTGGTGATACGAATGCTATTGGTATTCCAATAAGCAAGAAGCCTAGAACTACCAATAGATACTTATCCATGCGAATTTGTGATCACAAAGCAATATATCTTTTTGAAGCACTACCATGTTAGATTGGGAAAAATTTTAGAAATAGTTGGGCTGTCGCTGATTGCTGGGACTATTTACTCATTTGTCGGAATGACCGAATCAGAACTTCGATGGCCAGTGTTTTGGGGTTGTGCAGGAGGTGCATTAGCAATCATAGTCTATAGAAATTATATGAGAAAAAAACAAAAAAACATTTAGCTACATTACGATCATTGTTAACGAAATTAAACAAACCGACAGATCTATAAAGGAGCATCTTAGTTTATTTCAAGGGGAGCATGACAGAACAAACTGATGAATGGTGGAAAGGACTAGGCGAAGAACTTGAGACCGACATAGAAGCTTTATCTGATAAAACAAAAGATCTCTGAAATTATTTTTACAAAATCTAGCGAAGAATACTATATTAGATTAAACAGTAGATAGATAAATTTTATAAAAGCCTCGAGCGAGATTCGATCTCGCGACCTAACGCTTACGAGGCGTTCGCTCTACCAGGCTGAGCTATCGAGGCACTGATCAATTCCTCTCAGAGTTTATAAAAAGCGTATCTAAGTTTGAATCATTGAAAATATCTATTTCAGGAATTAGGGGTGTTTTTGGAAAGGATTTAACAATTCGTGATGTCTTGAAATTTTCAAAGAATTTTTCTGCATTAACAAGTTCAAAAAAATGTGTTATAGCAACTGATACAAGACCATCTGGACGTATAATAGCAGAAACTGTTAAAGCTAGTCTTATGGAATCAGGTATGGATGTTTATGATCTAGGAGTAGCACCTACTCCAGTCGCATTTAGAGAATCACGTAAATATGGTGCTGGACTCATAGTTACCTCCTCACATAATCCTATAGAATGGAATGGGCTAAAAATGATAATTGGTGGAAGGGGTATAAACAACGAGGAACTTGATACTGTAATCAACGACCAAACAACAGACAAATCAAAAATTGGTACTGAATTCAACATTAAATCTGACTATGTTAATGATGCAGAAAAAATCATAGGAAAGATATCAGGTAACCCTAAAGTTACTGTTGATATAGGTGGGGGCGCTGCAAAGTTTGTTTCATCACAATTATTAAGAAAAATCGGCTGTGATGTAAATACAATCAATGATGATTTAGTAAAAAGTTCTAGGGGACCAGATCCTACAACAGATCAGTTAGAGGAACTCGTATCAAATACTAAAGACAGAGACATTGGATTTGCTTTCGACTTAGATGCGGATCGTCTTGTTATTGTAATGAATGGGGAAAAAAAGATACCTGATGTTACATTAGGATTAGGCGTAGTTAAAGCGCTAGAATTAGGTTACAAAAATTTTGTTTTGAGCCAAGACACCAGTATATCTATTGAGAAGCACATAATACAAAAAGGTGGAACTGTTTTTCATTCTAAAGTAGGAGAAGCAAATGTTGCCGAGAAAATGATCAGCACTAAATCTCAGGTTGGTGGTGAGGGTAGTAGTGGCGGATTTATTCTTTCTGACTTTAACTATTGCCGTGATGGAATTTTAACGAGTGGACTAATAGCTTCTATTATTAGAAAGGATAGTTTTCGTGAGATGTTGAATTTTATGAAAAATTATCATATTATAAGAGACAAGGTAGAGTGTGAATCACAGTATCATGACGAGTTAATGAAAATACTACATGTCAAAATTAAAGAAAAATATGGTAATTTACAAACTTTTGACGGTCTAAAGGCTACAATTGACAAAGATAGCTGGGTTTTGGTCAGAAAATCAAATACGGAAAACATTATCCGAATATCAGCAGAATCTAACAGATTAGAAATGGTAAGAAATATTCATCTGCAGATGAAAGAACTAATCAAAGAAAGCTATGAGCAGATTAAGTGAAAAAAAAATAATTAAGATTTTTCAGAATAAATTAAACAACGGAAGTTTTGTTCCGGAGGATGTTGAGTTATTTAAAACAGGAAAAAAACACTTTGTTGTAAAAGTAGATACCCTAGTTGAAAGTACTGATATTCCGCCTAAAGCAAAATTGCAAGATTCAGTAAGAAAAAGCTTAGTTTCATGTATTAGTGATTTTGCAGCAAAGGGAGTAAAACCTGTTTTTGGTATAGTGTCACTTACTATTCCTAAACGATATTCAAAATTAAATATAGTAAACTTGGCTGTTGGGGTTAAAAAAACTGCAAAGGAGTTTCAGATAAAAATACTGGGCGGAGATACTAACGAAGGAAAGGAGCTTGTCATAAGTTTCTCTTTGTTTGGTTTTTCCAAAAAAATTGTAAAACGAAATGGTGCAAAGATAAATGATTTAATTATTTGTTCTGGACCATTTGGATATTCTAAAGCAGGTCTTTCTATCTTATTAAAAAATAAGAAATGTTTGAAAAAATTTGAAACAAAAGCAAAAAGAGCAGTATTTAGACCAAGTTGCAGATTGGATTTTGGATTAAAAAATAAAAATTACTTTTCATCGTCTATGGATTCAAGCGATGGATTATCCACTACTCTTAATGAGATGTCAAATCAGAGTAAAAGAAAATTTGTTATTACTCAATTACCATCGGAAAAAGATGTTTTTGTATTCGCTAATTCAAACAGATTGAATGTAAATGATTTGGTCTTTAACGGTGGAGAAGAATATGAAATCGTTGCAACAGTAAATCCAACTCATATAGCAAAAATAAAAAAATATGCAAAAAGGAACAAAATTAGATTATATGAAATTGGATATGTTACAAAGGGTAGGGGTGTATTTCATCAAAAAAATGGAAAATTGATTAGGATTAGGGATGAAGGGTGGCGGCATTTTCAATAGCCTAGATAAATATAGTACAGTGAATATGTTTTTTAAACCCTTCAAGGCGTGTGTATGCATTGTCTGAAACAGATACTGTTGTAGAAAAAAAAGAGGATGTGAAAGATATACTGAAGGAAACCACGTCTGAAAAAGCTGTAGAATCTGAAAAAGCTGTAGAATCTGAAAAAGCTGTAGAATCTGAAAAAGCTGTAGAATCTGAAAAAGCTGTAGAATCTGAAACTGAAGTTAAATCAGAAGCAAAAAAGGAAGTTAAGGAAAAATGGGGTGTTGCTCACATTTACAGTAGTTACAATAACACAATTATCCATATTACTGATCTTACGGGTGCTGAAACAGTGTCAATCAGTTCTGGAGGTCACCATGTAAATGCAGATAGATATGAATCATCGCCGTTTGCATCTATGAAAGCTGCTGGGACAGTGGTTGAAGCTGCTAAAACAAAGGGATTCAATGGACTGCATATCAAGGTACGAGCAGTTGGTGGTGTTGATTCGAGAGTACCAGGACCTGGTGCTCAAGCTGCAATAAGAACACTAGCTAGGGGAGGATTCAAAATTGGACGAATTGATGACGTTACGCCTATTCCACATGATACAACTAGAAAGAAAGGCGGCAAGCGCGGAAGAAGAGTCTAGTCTTTTTTCATCTTTACTTTAACATTACAGCCCCTTGATTCAAAATAGCTAGTAAGAAAGTCAGTGAATTTTTCATCCTGATTACTCCCTTTGCATTTTCTAATCATGTCTGAGAATTTATCCTCAATTCCAAAATAAAGTTCCTGATTTACGAGTATTTGGAAAAAAGTCCATCCAAATTTTGAAATGGGCTCTCCAAGTTTAAACCCACTATCAATATCACAAAGAGCTGCCATCTTAGTTATTGCAACTTGAATAGTTTTGACGTCCTCATCATATTTAGTTGTACTAATTTCAAAATATGGCATTTAGCTTCCGTTTGAAGATAATTTTGTTCCAAGTTTGTCTGAAAGTGAGATAAACTTCCCATCCTCCTCTACGTTGATTTTAGTTTTCATTCTAACATTAATACCAATACTTCTGAATAATGCCAAAAGATGACCACCATCAAGTATTTCTAAAACTTGATTAGAAGATATTAGTTCTGCAAGTTTTGCTACAACAATCTGAGTTTCCCTTGGAAATTGGTATTCGGCATTTTCCAAGACTTCCAAACCCCTAAAACCTAATTTAGAAATAACAATTTCACGTGGTGATAGCGTGTCGTTTTTTTGTTCTTGCTTGGAGGAAAAATTTTTTTGCATTTCAGCTAGGCGTTTTGCTTTAAGCTTCTCTAACTCGTTATCTTCTTCACTCATCCTTTGATTACACCTATTGGTACTAATTTCGCTACTTTTGTGGCAATTCCCAGTTCATGTGAAACATTAACTACTGCATCAACATCTTTGTAAGCCTGCGGAGTTTCCTCTACAACCCCATCACGCGTCAATGATTTAATAAAAATACCCTTATCGTTCAGTGATTTTTTCACTTCAGATTCCTTGAAGTTTCGTCTTGCTTTTGTACGAGACATCATTCTCCCTGCACCATGTGCGGTTGAACCAAAACTTAAACTCATAGAATTTTCCTTGCCTAATAATATCCAGCTGCCAGTTCCCATAGAACCTGGAACTAAAACTGGCTGTCCAAGATCTCTGTATTTTGCTGGAACCTCATCTCTGTTAGCAGGAAATGCTCGTGTAGCTCCCTTCCTATGTACCACGACTGATTTTAGTTTTCCATCGATTTTGTATTTTTCTACCTTTGCTATATTGTGGGCTACATCATAAACAAGACGCATATCTAGATCAGATTCTGATTGTTTGAAAACTCTTTCAAAAGATTTTCTTGTCCAATGAGTAATCATTTGTCTATTACTCCATGCAAAATTTAGCGCTGCAAACATTGCAGCTCTATATGATTCACCCTCCTCAGATTTGTTTGGAACACATGCCAATTCTCTATCTGCCAATTCAATATTGTATTTTTTTTATTCTGAAATTCTAAGATAATCACTACATACTTGGTGACCGAATCCTCGTGAACCACAATGAATCAATACAGTAACACTGTCTTTTTTAATTCCCATCCTTTTTGCAGCTTCCTCATCATGAATTTCTGCAACTTTTTGCACTTCAAGAAAGTGGTTACCTGAACCAAGACTTCCTAGCTGAGGTGAACCTCTTTTTCTAGCACGATCTGATACTCTATTTGGATCAGCGTTTGCAATTTGCCCGTTTTCCTCACAAACATCAGCGTCGTCATTTGAACCGTATCCATGATCAACTGCCCAACTTACTCCACGTACCAAAACTTCATCCAGTTGTGAAGGATTCAGTCGAATAGCTCCTTTGGAACCAACGCCAGATGGAATTGAATTAAAAAGATCAGTGACAAGATCCTTAAGCTTTTGTCTAACATTATCTTCAGATAAATTAGTTCTAAGAAGTCTAACACCGCAATTAATATCATAACCAACACCTCCTGGGCTAATCATCCCTTCTTCTGCATCCATAGCAGCGACACCACCAACAGGGAATCCATATCCTTCATGACCATCAGGTAGAACTATTGCATGTTCTTGAATTCCGGGAAGAGTTGACACGTTTACAGCTTGCTTGATTGTTCTATCAGTCATCATTTTGTTTAGCAATTTTTCGTCGGCATAAATTGTAACGGGCACCTTCATTCCTATAGAAGAATCTGCATCAATTTGGTACTTGTAGTCCCCAATTTTTTTAGGTGTCATGCTTGACATACCAGTTTGAATCAGTTTTGACAATTTAAATCATAATTTAATTCCTAGTTCTACACTAACCCTCTAATGGATCAGGTAATCCCCACTTCGCATTAAAATCCCTGTGGAATTTTATAGCCTCACGAAGATTATCAAAATCCCAGTAATGAGTAAAACCATCTGGAAAATCGTCAAGCCATTTATCTGGAGTGGAAGCTATGGCATCAATCCAAATGCGAACTCGGAAAATCAATTTTCCTTTTTTTAGTTCGCCACGAAACTGTAGCGCCGTTGAGGTCATTACGTTTTCTTTCATCACAGATCTTCATCATATTGTCCTGTTCGATTTTTCCATTGACAGTCTTCAGCCAACTTTGGATATTGAGCAAATGCATCCTCAACTTTCATCTGTATCATTTCTCTTACTGCATCTAAATGAATGCCATTCTTATTCAAATATAGTATCATTGAGATTATTGTTTCAAATAATTCTTGTTCAGCTTTTTTCAAGTCTTTTTGTTGCTCATTCAAGAGGATTCCCCATTTTTTTCTTCAACACCCCACCAATTGGAGACCAACTCTTACCATACTTTCGTTTCAATGCATGATAGATCTTCCTGTCTAGATCCACTATGTCGCCTTGCTTCTTTCCTTTCTTCTTATTTTGCTCTACTACCTGTAATGTAACAGCCGCTAGTTTCTTCCACTTCGACAGACTTCTCTCAGATTCTCCTAACCATTTTGCTGGCTTGAAGTTTGGATCTAAAAGACTATTCAAGCAAGTCAACGCATCATGTTCAACCTCCTTTGAATTAAAATTCAGAGATACTCTGGCAAACCACCAAATACTAGTGGGGTTCCGATAATCTGAATACTTTATCGCTGCCGCAAGCGCCTCGAAGGAAAGCATTTCAAAGAAAATAGCGTTGGTGCAGGCTAAATGTATCCCTTCTTTCAGGCAGTTTTTCGCATGTTTGTACTTGTGATCTAAACATGGCGTTTCCCAGTAGAACGCGGGTTCTTTCTTCTTAGTGCACAAATAACATCGAGTCATTTTATTTTCCTCTGAAAACCTTCTGCCCACCACCGGAGCTATCGTTGTGGAAGAACCGCTTGTCAGTTAGCAGCTTGTAGACTAGGAGTAAACCACCGCCTACCAAACCCACTGTTGCTATCACCTGTGCTACTACCAGAATCAATTGATCACCTTGTAGTGGTTGGTGTACCAAGTGTAGTAGTTACCAGATATTACTTCAAGAACCATTTGTCGTAGAAATTTTTGATATATATCCAGCCATTTTTTGCCGTGTATGCTATGAGCACTGCTCCCAGCAAAATGTGCAATTTCATGGCAGATCAAATCTATTATGGCCCAAGTTCCTTCAAGCCACACTGAATGTGGTTTTTTATCAACATAATCATTGTATGTGGAAGATACGAAAGGAAAAAACAAAAACTCTTGCCTGATGCAGATACCAGATGGGTTACTAGGACAGAAATCCCAGTGCTGGTGTGCGATGGAATCTTTACTCAGTCTATGATAGGGACAACAGAGTTTACTGTCTTTTCTATAAACTACAATCGTATTAGAGTTTAAATCCATAACAAGTTTTGGATTTTTTTGCTTTAGGATCATTGTAATCTTTCTGCATTTTCCAAGATTAGCGTCGATTTCAATCCATCTGCCTGGCATTTTTTATTTACGCTATTTACAATATTAACAAACTCGATGATACTATTGATACTATTGATAGTTAGATTTCAATTAGATTAAAATGAAATGAAATTATTGGACAGTTATGAAAACTGCCATAGTTTTGGGAGGCTCGAGGGGAATTGGAAAAGCAATTGCTGATTCATTGAAGTCAATCAATTGTAATGTAATAGCAACTTCAAAAAACGATTTAGACACATCAAATTTAGAAAATGTTTCAAGTTTTGCTGAAAAACATAAGGAGACTGACATTCTAGTTCTCAATACAGGCGGACCTGAGCCAAAAGAATTTTTTTCTGTAACTGAAGACGATTGGAAACGTTATCACAACCAATTGTTTTTGGGATTCTGCACACTTTTACAAAAGATCAAAATCAATGATAATGGCTATGTCTTTTTGATATCTTCCGGTGTGATTAAGGAGCCAGACTCGAAACTAATCATATCTAGTGCTTATCGCTCTGCATTTTCTAGCGTGTTTAAAATCCTTAGCAAACAATTTGCAGGTAAACAAATTAGTTGTATCAATATTGCTCCTGGACCAATCCAAACTGACAGGACAAAAGAACTAATTGATGATGTTGAAGCGTTTGCAAAAACCCTCCCAATGAAAAGACTAGGCAAACCAGAGGAAATTGGTGATTTTGTAAAATCAATAGTTGAAAATGATATCAAATATCTTTCAGGTGCAGTCATAGATTTTGATGGCGCAAACTCTAATTTTGTTTTCTAGTAATGGCGTTCAAGGCATATTTAGAGACAAAGGGAAGGAAAACAGGAAAAATTCACAAAGTCGAGTTGCTTGTTGTTCAATATAATAACAGATTTTATTTCTCGCGGAGAAATCCAAATTGTGACTGGTTAAAAAATGCAATAGTGAATCCGAATGTGACAGTATCATTCAATAGGCAGACTTTTTCCGGAAAAGCTAAACTTGTAACCAATATCTTGTTGAACAAAAAAATATGTCAGTTAAAGTACGAGGATGAAAAACGCGCAAATGAAGAGAGGGTAGTCTTAGAAGTAGACTGCAACTAAGTAAATTGTGCAGAATATGCTAAACCAAATCCTATAGCTATAAGAATATACCATTTTACATTCTTTTTATCCAAGAATATGTTTGGATGTCCTACACCACTCTCGCCGTAAGTTCTTATGCGAATTTTTCGCATCTCTATTCCTTGCCCTATTAACGCAACAGTAATTGCAATTAACCCAGCTATTGCCAGAATTGCTTGTGGCATATCTTATTCAATATTTTGTAAAATTTAATGTTTTTTTAATACATACTAGTTGATTATATTCAGGAGAATAGACATGCCAGACGATACTAGGTTAACAGATTCGGATGGAGTTCTTTTAGTCAAGACTGCAAGACAAGCAGTTACTGAATTTCTTTCAACTGGGAATAGAATAAAGTTGGAAGCAGAACATGAAAAAAAATTCTCTTTTGACTCTGGAGTGTTTGTGACGCTGAACAAGCATGACGGGTTGCGAGGATGTATTGGATTTCCCATGCCGGAAAAAAAACTATCACGTGCAATAATAGAAGGAGCTATTGCTGCTGCTACTGAGGATCCCAGGTTCCCTGTAGTAACAACAAAGGAATTGGATGACATTACGTTTGAAGTCACGGTTCTAACGCAGCCGATGGAAATTGATGTATCTAATCCCATGGAATACTTGACAAAAATCAAGGTTGGTAGAGATGGTCTCATTATAAGACACTCTTTTTACTCCGGATTACTTCTACCGCAAGTTCCCGGTGAATACGGCTGGAATGTGGAGGAGTTTCTTCAACATACATGTCACAAGGCTGGGCTGGAAAAGGACTTTTGGAAAAGCGGCAAGGCAAAGATTGAAAAATTTGAGGGTATCGTATTCAAAGAAGAAACACCCAAGGGTGAAATTATGAGGGAGAAACCACATGGAAGTTAGAACTCCTGCAGTCTCTGGAACGTTTTATCCAGATGATGAAAAGGAATTGAAAAGTCTCATACATGACTGCTTTACACATCCGATTGGTCCGGGCAAAATGCCTCCTACAGGTTTAGATCAAAAAATTTATGGAGTGATTTGTCCCCACGCTGGGTTTGTGTACTCGGGTCCAGTTGCATGTCATTCATTTTATTCAATTTCATCATCAACAAGCAAGTTGGCAATCATTACAGGACCAAATCACTACGAAGTTGGTCAAAACATAGCATCAATGATTGATGTAAGCTGGAAAACCCCTCTTGGATTAGTGGAAGTAGATTCAGAATCTGCACTGGAACTAAGAGATGGCTTAGACATCTTGGAGCTTGATTCATTTTCTCACTCGAAAGAGCACAGCATTGAGGTACAGATACCAATGTTGCAGGAAACATTTTCTCATGAAATGAAAATTCTCCCTGTCTCGCTGATTAATCAGGAGCAACAAACTGCAACCAATGTAGGTACTGCAATTGCAAAAATTGCACAAAAGAAAGATGCTATATTGATTGGCTCGTCCGACTTTACACATTATGAGGAAAACGAGTTTGCTCACAGACAAGACTTGGCGCTAATTGATCCCATCTTAAAACTTGATGTTGACGAGTTTTACAAGATTTTGTATGAAAGAAAAGTTACTGCGTGTGGCTTTGGTGCAATTGCTTCCATCATGACTGCCTGTAAGGAATTGGGCGCTACCAAGGGAAAATTACTAAAGTATGCAACAAGCGGAGATGTCTCTGGGGACAAAAGTTCTGTTGTTGGCTATGCGTCTATAATTTTTGTCTAAAGTTTTGGTATTAGTGCTATCTTTGTCTTTGCAGTGATTACTATGATGCTGACTATGGCTACTGCCAACACAATCATGGCTATTGTTCCAAACTCTGGAACTACGTGACTGCCCACTATTTCAATTCTTTCTGCACCTGAATAATATGGGATATGTAGTGTCTTACCCATTTGTTCAAATTCAACCTGTTCGTTATCTACAAGTACAAAGTAACTACCGTCATCAAATGCAGTTATGATATCAGGATTTAGAACAATCTTCAGTTCGCCGTCATCATCTGCGCCGAACAAGTGAACAAGTAGTGTATCATCGTCAGAGTTTGCGCCAATGTGGTGAATTACACCGGATGTAACTGAGGCTGTAAACTGGTCAGATATGTCTTCTATTCCACTTGCAGCATGGTCATCACCGTGTCCCATCTCATCACCGTGTTTCATCTCATCACCGTGTTTCATCTCATCACCGTGTTTCATCTCATCACCGTGGTCATCACCGTGCTCCTCTTCAGCACCAACCATTACAGTTCCCGCCATCCATGGGTGAACCATACAAAAGTAATCAAATGTTCCCGCATCATCAAATACGTGAGAAAATGTAGAACCTGCCATGATTAAGCTGCTGTCAAACACTCCATCTGGTCCATCTGTTGCTGATCCAGATGTTACTGTGTGAGCCGCAGTATCATTGTTCTCCCAAGTAACCTCACCACCTACATCAAGCGTAACCATACTTGGAATGAAACAACCTTCTGCTGTTTCCTCACAGCCCGGAACTGATGAGCCTGGTGCGTTTGTTACTGTGACGCTCATATGGTCTGCAAATGCTGACGGAGTAACAGCTATAATTGAAAAAATTGCGAGTAAACCAAATAATGTGTATAATTTCTTCTGCATTTTAGATTAATTCCTTGAAATGTATAATATAATCTGATTGGTACAATGATCAAAAATCTGATTATTTTTTACATTAAAGTGATGAAATAATATCTGCATAGTTTTCAATTGTTCTATCCATCAAATCTGGATGATATTTTGAAATTAATTTATCGACAGTATTCTTGTCTGGAAGTGAAAAAAATCTTTTTCCATTCTCAAACCTATCTTTGATAATACCATCGTCAACTAATTCAGTCACATAACGTGATGTAGTACCAGGTGATCTTTTTATTCTTAAGAACATTTCAGAGAAATTTACCTCGTCCATATCCAACAATAGGCGTAAAATTCTACGTGGTGTTTCCTGCCTTAGTCTTTTGATAATTGAAATCTCTTCGTCCTTTACAGAAAGAGGATAGAATCTTGCTACTCTTGGTGTCCTTTCAACTCGTAAGACTGATTGTTGCTCTAATTTTTGTATATGATGGCTTAATGTACCATTTTTTAACCCTAATTCATCCATGATCTCACGGAATCTAATCCCTGGGTTTTTTTCGATTGTCCTTAGAATTAGTTCTGGTCTAGCCATATCCCACAATTTTTAATCACCCCTAAATATACCATATGCAAAAATTCCAATCATGCAAATCATAAGCATATGTGCAATCTCGTATCCAGGTATGTCATAATAATGTACAGTAGTTGCATCTAACAATGATATTATTTCTGCAATGGCAAATACAAAAAATGCTACAGATGTAATTGCAAGTTTTTTTGTTTTTATCTTCGAATATGCATTTATGCCCAAAATTGTTAGGAACACAGCCAAAATAATTCCTCCTGTGTGAAGCAGTAAATGGAAAATATGAGTGCCATGACCGAAATGTGGTATAAGCACGGGGATAGATAATGCGGCAACTACACAAATTACAACCAAAGTAAGTAGTGTTGGCTTGTTATCTACTATTGAAGAGTATTTTGACAATATGAAATGGTATTAAAAATAACATATAATGAAAGTGGTTCAAACATCAAAAATGATTAAACTACAAACTGGAATCTTTCTTGCTTGTAGTCTTTGGCTAGCGAGCCTGTTATGGGTATCTGGTTTCCACAAAACTTACACTTGTTGTTTTTATCAAGATGCCACTGCTGAATGTCAAACCCAAATCTTTTGACAACAATTTCATTGCATCCTGCACAGTATGTATGCTCCCATGGATGTCCCGGAACGTTCCCAAGATATACATATTTGAGTCCCTCGCTTTTTGCAATTTCATAATGCTTTTCCAAAGTCTTTATCGGTGTAGATGGATATTCCATCATCTTGTAATCAGGATGAAAGCGCAAAAAGTGAATTACAGTTTCTGGACCAAGCTCGTCATAGACAAACTTTGTAAGCTTTCTTGCATGATCCAAGTTATCGCCTGCCTGCGGAACTATCAAGTCTGTAATCTCCATGTGAATCTTTGTCTTATCCCTGATTTCTAGAATTGTGTCAAATATGGGCTGGGGATCAGGTACGCCGATAAATTTCCTAGTAAACTCTGGCTCTGCACTTCCCTTAAAGTCAACAGTGATACAGTCCAAAAACTCGTCCATCATCTTAACTGATTCTGGTGTGTCATATCCATTTGAGACAAAGATGTTAAAGAGACCTTTTTTCCTTGCAGCTACACCACAGTCTCGAGCAAATTCGATGAATATTGAAGGTTCGTTGTATGTGTACGCAATTCCTTGTGCACCATGTTCAATTGCTGTGTTTGCTACCTGCTCTGGCGTCATGTCAACGCCTTCTACTTTGCGTCTCTGGCTAATGTCAGAATTCTGGCAATACCTACATAGCCAATTACATCCAGTGGTTGCAATTGAGAAAATACTGCTTCCCGGATTATAATGAATTACGGGTTTTTTTTCAATAGGATCAACATGACCTGCAATAACTTTTCCATAAACATAAAGATCAAGCTGACCGTTTTCATTTCCTCTTATACCACAGAGACCAATCTGTCCCTTTCCTATCTCACAATATCTGGCACAGGCTGTACATAGAACTTTATCATTGGGTCTCTTTTCATAAAGTATTGCCTCCCTGCTCATGGTTCTGATATATGGTGTTATTATATCAAGACTGTTATTAGTAACAAGTAATAAAGAAATCCGTGAACAGAAAATCTGAGGAATTTTTCATCAATTATCTAAAATCACTTCCAAATAGTCACATTAAACAATTCTACAATGATGTTGAATGGACACCGTATCCTGTACTTGTCATAAAGGAATTTCAAAGAAGATTCAAGCCAAAGGATACTGAATTTTTGGATAAACTTTTGGAATCCGTCGACGATGCAAAAAAGAAAGGACAAAAAATTGGAAAGTTAGCAAAAATAAGAGGTATTAAACTGAGTAAACGGGTCAAGACACGGACTAAAAAAACAGTCTTAAAAAAGATTACAAAGGCAAAACGAATGATTAGACCTTCAGATGATAATGTAGAATTGATCAAAAAACTTGGTGAATTAAAAAAGGTGGGTATTATTACCAATAAGGAATTTCAGGCGAAAAAGAAGCAATTGCTTGATAAAATATAATTGTTAAATCAAAACTAAACAATGTGTATCACTGTACTTACTCCACGCCTGTCAGACTCTGACCCATCTTGAATTTCACTCACAACAACTGTAAACGAAATTACGTCACGTTGCGTACATTTTTCAGCATTTAGTTTCAAGTTAATATCCAATAGATCAGACTCATCTTCTGTAATACTAGTTTCATCAAAAAATGCCGTCCCAGTTGTTTCAAACCTGAACCTTTCCTCCTTGCCATGAAATCCAAGCTTTGCCTTCCTTCCCTCTCTGCACATAGCCTTTACGTTTACATCAATTATTCCAGGGCTAGCCATAGTATACCCAGATTTTTTATTTACAAAAACACCAATCTGAAATGGTTTTCCCGCTGTGGCTTCAGCCATCTTTTGTATACCATCATTCATTACCACGTCAACAGCCTTGAAAGTTTGCGGAACCTTTGCAATCCATTCATTAGTTCGCTCAATTATACTCGCTATCTCTGTACGCCTCGTTTTGTCTTCCTCCTCCGGCAGCTTGTAACGATCAACCCAAGCAAGATAGTCGTGTGAAATATCCTTAATAAAATCAATACAGGTAATTCTATAACTGTCTACATTAGGTGCCCGCTCTGAATTTTCATCATCAGGGACAAAACTATCATCCGATGGCATTGCCATGGTTTTCAAATAATGTTAAGACTAAAAAAACCAATCTCAATTAATATATTTAGAAAAATTCATAGTTTTATATGATCTTCACTACAATTACAAAAGATCTACAAAAGGAATTGAAATCAAATTTACCGCAAATTATGATTTTATTAAAAAAACAACCTGCAATTGCATACAAAAAGATAGGGGATATTGGAAAAGAAGTTGGGAAAAAATACAACATAGAATTATTAGTAAATTTTCCTCACAGGGGAAAAATAGAAAAATTTGACATGTATGGAAAACAAGATCTAAGCTTCATTGTGGACATGGAAAAGACAAGGTTTCCCATTGAACGTGAATTAATCAAAGAGAAAGCGAGGGAAATTTTTGGGGAAGTGGAAACAGAAGATGCTTACATGTATGAAGGTAAAGAAGGCGTCAAAGTATTTCTTGGTCCTGCAAATGAAAGTGGAAGGAAAGAAGATCGAATTGATATTCTGCCACATTCCTTACACGTATGGTATGAATTCACAGATAAGGTAACAGAATTTTGTGATTGGCTTTTAAAAAATGTGTATTTGATGAAAGTAACTCAGCCTTAAAATCATTAAACTAGAAAATTAATTTCCTTCCAACTTGTTAAGAATATCCCTAACCTCATATGCGTCAGAATCAATTTTTAGAATTCTTTTACAACAATCTATTACCCTGTCATTTTCTTTAAAATACTGATGTATCCTTAATTTAAGGGCAAGTGCGTCAGTGTCAAATTCGTTTATTTCTAAAACTCGATCAACATAATGAAGGGTTTTTTTTGCATCTTCAAGAATGTAAAAAATCCCTGCCATGATAAAAAGAAAATCAGGATCATACCTATATTCTTCTTCCATGGTATTTCCAAAATCAACAGCTGCCTTGTATTCCCCTTCTTTGATTAGTTTCTTCAGTTTTCTTTTTGGATAAGATAATAAACCAACCAAAATTTTTCACTGCTTATATAACTTAACCAACCAATTTTAATAATTTGATTTTAAGAAATTGTTATTATTCCGTTTGTTATCAACCATTGAAGCCCTGAAACAAATGCCGAGTCAGGAATCTGCCCGCTTGCCCACCATCCGGCGTTGTTTTTTATCCAGTTAGGTATGATGTTTGCTCCAGTTCCTGCATCCTGTTCAGTGGGAGGTATTACGATGATATTATTTGTGATCAACCACTGAATGCCGGAAACAAATGCAGAGTCAGGAATCTGCCCACTTGCCCACCATTCCGCATTATTTTTTATCCAGTCAGGAATTGAAGTTTCAGGCTCCGTCATTACCGTTGGTTTTGGTGCTAATTTAGATGGCATAAGCTCAATATCAAAAGTGAAATAACCAAAATACGCAGCGTCTGGAACAGAAAATTCTGGTCCTACACCATAGACAATTATAGCAAATGTTTCTAATCCAGGCTCTCCTTGCATTAACCAAAACCGCTCAGTTTGCCCTGATGTGGTAAAAAATTTGTCACGACCTTCGTCATCAGCTGCAGAAGCTTTTGGTATAGTTTTACCATCAACGATATCAACCCTTAAAATGTCATAATGAACTTGACCTTCCCATAATTCACTAGCATAAGCTTTCTTGAATTGTATTCTCAATTCAAGCTCACATTCAATTCTAGGTTTTTCAGGACCGTAAAACACAGTAACAGACATTGAATTTGTATTTGTATTTTTTACAAGTTTTACCAAATCATATTCAGTAGTGCATCCAGATGCTGCATGCATCTGCCCAGTATCCACCACATCGATAAACGGATTTACAGAAACGTTTTGTTCATATTCGTATAACGAAAATCTATATTCTTGTGGTGGAATTCCTTCCGTAACCTGTTGCCATGTACTGGCCTTTATTGGGAAAGGAAATTCATCAACAACGTAAATGTGACTTGTCTTGCCGCCACTCTTCCATCCAATAACTACTGTGTCATATTCACCTGCAGGAACTCTCATAGTTTCCTCACCTATGGGTGATACTTGTTCACCACCGATATTTCCAATCTTGCCCCAAGATACAATGTTAAATGCTTTTGGTCCTTTACCTGGCTGATCAATATCTCCAGTAACAAAGCTAGAAAGCCACGCTATTGATGATTTATATACAGAACTATACCGAATAATATTTTCACTGACAGTACCTCCAAGAGGTTCAGGTACAACTGTGCCCATATCCATCTGCCCTTTTAGTACCTTGTTTCCATCTTCAATTACTACTTGTGCACGTAATTTTTCTTCACCACCTTCAAAAACTGCTTTTTCTATCCAGATTGACATCCAAAACTCTGTGCAATCCTTGAATGAAGCATGACAAGTTTTAAACTTGAAATAATCACCTACCTTTAGATTTTCTCCTAAAAACCAAGTTCCCGGATTATTCACACCACCAAGACCTGCACCGATACCAGAACCAGCTGTTAGGTGATCCGCAAATACTGCAGGAGCAACACTACCACTAACAAGTACGATAGAGAAAAAAATTACAGATAGTTGTTGGAATCTCAAACACTGTGAATATGTTGAAACATCAGTTAAATGTTTCAAATAAGCAAATATAGAGGAATAGTGATGAATTATTAGACATGTGCGAATGCCCAAAAATCCATTTTTACGAGGTTGAATTCAAGCTTGACGGAATGATAGTAGTCCCAACCCATAAAAACTGTGGGGATAGACTTAACGAAAAACAAGCAGATAATTTCCAAAAGGAACTAGTGAAGTCTTGGGGATTTCAGGAAGAAGAAGATTAATAAAAATTATCTACAAAACTAAATCTCATTATAAAATTAAAAAGGAAAAAAGAGATTATAGTTGAGATACTGCTTCCTTACAAACACTGCATTTACATTTACAGTCATGGCTGCAAATACAATGACCTTGCATTTCACAGTCACATGCGTAAGTTGAATCTCCAGTGTCAGCTTCGCAACCACATGCTTGATCTGTCATGAAAAGTAGATCGTGGAGTATGTTTTAAAACTTTATTGAAAAAATTACACCGTTATAATGAATTCTGTTCATTTTTGATAATTAATACAAAGATTATTCGTGAATTAAAGAAAGTAAAGAATTTGTTGCCTGTTTCAGTTTATTAGCCTGTGATTCAATCCTGGCGGGATCACTTTCCAGATCAAACGCAGTTTTTAGTATATGAATCAACTCTGGCTTTCTGTGTAGGTTTTTTATTTTTATGAAATTATTTCGATTTATGTATCCTAAGTAAAAATAACAATCAGTAAACAGTGAACGATTTTTCAGGTAATGGTATTTTTGACTAATAATTCTTGAATGTGAGTTGTTTTCGATCATATCTGAAAATCCCATGGTTGACTTTGACATTCTTGAAAGGAGAGAGGGGGTTGCACGCTCAATTCCAATTGATTCTGTTAGAACTGAGATAAACTCATTAATTTTATTCTTGTCGAATTCACGTAAAAATTTTAACATATGTGTAGGGCTTGGACGTAGAAAATTTTTTGCAGATATTGCATCAGCTAAAAAATATGCTGCACATTTTAGCCAAGAAGAAGCATATGCATCAATATCAAGTCCATTTTTTGCTTTCGTAATACAAACTCCTGCTTCAATCAGACAATTTTTTACATATGAGTTGAATAATTGCTCCTGCTTTTCTTTGATTTTAGATAATAGTATACGAAGTTCCCATTGATCATCTAACAGTATAGTCATATTATGATATTGTAATAAAATCTCAGGAGAAGTTTCTGTCAATGTTCCGTGATAAATTTGATAAAATGTTCCATCATATTCAAGAATAGATTCACTCTGGTTTTTGCCATCAAATATCGTTAAATCAAATTCACAGCAATCATACCATAGATCGTTGTTCCTGCAACCACCTATACCAACTGGATAGTCTTTTATGGAAAGCCTCTCTAGTAGTTTTTTAACATCCATACAGAAATTATATAAATAAATTTTCTATAAACTTTCAAAGTTACAACTTTTAACCATTAATGTAATATCGAGCAAGTTTTATTGAGTGATGGAAAAATAAACTATCAATTGCTTTAAATTGTGATAATTTCTGATTTTTACAAGCTCCTGTGGTGTAGTCCGGTCAAGCATACTGCCCTCTCAAGGCAGTGATCTCGGGTTCAAATCCCGACGGGAGCAGTTCAATTTTTAATTGATTGCTTAAATAACTCAAAATTATTTTTACAATGTTGGCATTACGTGATTTGTCATTAAAACAGGAGTATAGGTCAGATAAGGATAATGTTGTCTCAGAATTTTTTATTCCTTGCTTAACCAATAGTATTCAATACGATAGGACGATAGAATATATTTCGGTAAAAAGCCTTTCAACACTTACTTTTGGATTAGAAAACATCAAGGATCACCATGCGAAGATTAGGCTAATTTCAGGTCATAGGTTTACTACTAGTGACTTGAATTCAATAACAAAACTGTTTGACCATAGTAAACGTAGATTTAATGGTAATATTATTCGAGATAACAAAATTGGTAAGATTATACTTGACAAAAAAGTTAAAAATCTAATTAAAGATGATAAAATCCTACAGTTAGAGGAAATAATAAAAGATTTCAAGCTTGAAATAAAAGTCGCCATTCCAAATTCAGAATATGTAGATGGAGTTTTTGAGGAACGTCTTGGGATATTTAGAGATTCGAATGATGATGTTGTTGCTTTTTCAGGTACATCAAACGCTACATTTGATGCTGAAAATCGAAACTTTGAGTCTGTTGATGTTTTTACCTCATGGGATGATAAATCACGTGTGGATCAGAAGATAAAAAATTTTGAGGACTTGTGGACTAACAATACAAATTATGTAGAAGTCTATGACTTATCATACGCAGAAAGAAGTAATCTCTTAAAATACTCGAATGATTGGGTAATGGACAGATGTTAGGCTAGAAATCAAAATACTTCATCTCCATTTTTGGGACGTTTTGATTAAAGTTAATCCTTGAGATTTTGTAATAGATTATTTCACCACGTCTTTCTATTACCGCAATGATTGGTTCCTTTCCCATCTTAGTTATTTCTTCAATCTTTTTTTGTAATTTCCCTACCTTTTCCTGTTTGCCTTCATTAAGACTAAATACCAAAAACTTGGCTCCTTTTTCTCCAAAATCTCCTTTGCCATAAACTCTAAAGTCTGAACCAAAACCAAATCCATCCTTAACCGTATATCCCCTAGTCCTAAGATCTCTATAAACTAGAAATTTTGTTAAAATATTCTCATCTTGCTTTTTGAAAATTTGTAAAAGTGAATCAAAATCTATGTTCTTTTTTGCTTTGTAAATAATTAGCTTATTTGTGTATAAAAGATAAAGTGCTTCAAATGGTTTTAAGAGTAATTCATTTTTCTCCATTTCACCATAACCCCTGTGTTCAAGCTCCCGTTGGATATCAGGATCTAAGATAACAGTCCGGTTTTTTAGCAAAACTCCTTGCATCAAGTCTGTTTCAATTGACATAGAAAATTTCCTATTGCTCTCCATATAAGGTATTTAGATAACCGTTAAAATATGGGCGAAATGGCATATGTAAATCATGCATGGTGAATGTTATAGAAGAGCAAATGGACAACCGTATACCAGAAAGGAGTACATAAAGGGTAAACCTCAAATTAAAATTGCCAAATTTGAGAGTGGTCAAAAAGGTAATTATGATTTTATTGTTCAACTTTTGATCAATGAAAAAATTCAGATAACACATATGGCTCTAGAGTCAACTAGATTAACTGCAAACAAAACACTAGAGAAAACAACAGGCGAAACAGGTTATTTTTCAAAACTGCGACTATTTCCACATATCTTACTTAGGGAAAATAAGATGATTGCTGCTGCTGGTGCGGATCGTTTACAAGAAGGTATGAGAAGAGCATTTGGAAAAGCAGTAAGCCTAGCAGCACGCGTAGAGCATGGTCAATGTATAATGGAGATGCATGTAAAAAAAGAACATGTAGAAGTAGCTAAAAAGGCGCTGAAAGGAGCATGTGTAAAATTACCTGGAACGCCATCAATTAAGGTTGTTCCACTAAATTAGGAAAAAGAAATATCTAAAAATTTACTTTGAAGTGTGACTAAAGCTACGGATCAAGCGGATCATCCAAACTACCCAAGTCCTCCCACAATGTGTGTTGTTTATTTATAAATTCTATAAAATCGGTAAATTCATCTGATGTCGGTTGTCTTTTTAAAACTCTTCTAGTTTGATAATAAAATGAATTGTAAAGCCTTCCAATCACTATACCATAACCAAATGCGGTTGTAGGTGAGACTGTGTATGAGTCATCATCTGGGTCTTCTGGCTCATAAAAAGGTAATAATTTAATTAATAATTTAATTTGATTTTTTTTCCCCATGGTTTCATGTATTTTTTCTTGCATGATTTTTTCAATTTTTTCATCCATGATTTTCTTGTGTTGGTTATAGTTAAAAAGAATATGAAAAAATCATTACGCTTTAATAGACTTGGGCAAAATTATCGGTAAGCAGTCGTAGTATAGTTTGGTTATTATTCTAGCTTGCCAAGTTAGTGACCCGGGTTCAAATCCCGGCGACTGCATGAAATTTTTAATCGCGTTTTTTTTGTATGCCATTTTTTATCATCTCTAGAGCCTGGAATGCTTTCTCTGGTTTAGGTAACTGAACCATGAAAATTTTGTCCTGGTTGACTTCGGAATACTGCGGTGGAGATAAGGCAAACATTGTGGTATTTGCTAATGACTCGAAAAATTCAACTGAATCATTTGCATAAATTAAGAATTCTTCATGTATGTCTCCAGAGGAAAAATTCAATATAATTTCGACAAAAACATGGCCCAGACCATCTTGTAATATGTTAAGATCAGTATTAACAGAAACTGGTTTTCCACTAATTTTTGACATGATTTCATCAAACCGTCTATCGGTTAGTATGATTCTAGGCACATTTTTTCCATTAAAATCAATAACACCAATATCCTTATGAACGCGTTCAAGCAGCTGTTTGATTTCCTTATTAGCCATCTTCTAAGATTTTGAAAGTTTTGGGATTATTTTATCGCCTATCTTAACAAGGAAAGGTGACATAAATGCAGTAATTATGGATATCAACCCTATTAATGGGAAAAGGAATGCACTGACTACGCCAACATCTACTCCAACTTTCACAATAACAATTGAGAACTCTCCACGTGGCGCAGATAGAGCGAATGCAACACGCAGTGATTTTTCTTTGGATTGTCTGAATATGACATTCCCAAGAAGATTTCCTCCTAACTTCATCGCAGTAGTTACTGCAATCAATACAATTGCAATGAAAATGTAACTTTCTAATTGTGTGATATCCATCAAGGCACCAACTGAAACAAAGAAAATCGCAACAAACATGTCCTTGATGGGACTAGATAAAATTTTTGAAACCTCAGAAGATTTGGATTCCGCAACTAAAACACCTGCCAAAAATGCGCCTATAGCTACAGAAAGTCCCACCACATTTGCCAAAAGCGCGTAACCAAAACAAACACCAAGAACACTAAGTAGTAAAATTTCCCTATTTTCAGCACTAGCAACCCTATCAATTAATGGGGGAATTACTTTTCTTCCAATTGTAAATGTTCCAACAATGAGACCAGTTGCTACAAGTGCAACTAAAACTACAGCTTCAATCGAAACAGTTCCAACTAAGGCAATTGATTCAAGAGATGCAATTAGTATAACTGCAATAACGTCTTCAACTATTAAAACGCCCAAAACAAGTATGGATGATTCCTTTTTAATTTTCCCAGCATCTTCAAGGATTTTGATAATTATTGCTGTACTACTGATTGAAAGTGCAGCTGCAATGAATAATGAATCCATAAAGTTCAGGCCCAATGCGCTTGCTACCAGAAAAACCACACCCAACGTAGCAAAGAGCCCCAATGTACCAGCACCCACTGCTACTTTTCCAATTGAACGAATTTTTGCAAATGGAAACTCAATCCCAATAACAAAAAGTAGTAGAATTACACCGATATCAGCAAAAAGGTTTAATGCTGAAATATCAGACAAAATTCCAATCCCAGTAACTGCACTTGTGCCCCCATTTTCACCCAAAAATGATGTCCATAAAGGAGAAAGAGGACCTATTAACATTCCAGCAAACAAATATCCTATAATCAATGGTTGACGAATTTTAAAAAATGCAAGTGTTACTATTGCTGCTAAGATCATTATAATCGCTAGATCAGTTACAAAAGATTCATGGGGTAGCTGTAAAGGATTAATTCTATCAACAAAATTAGATATATTTTCACTCATAGTAGACTGAACTGTATCTTGAGATTGAATTTGTAAAAAAAAATCTTTCACCTATTAATTTAATATTTGGTTCTTAAAAGTGATCTATGCTCTATTGCCTAAATAATTTGATTTTTTACACATCTATATGGTAATCTTATAATGACCATATTATTAATAGTACGGTACCATACCGTAATATATGATTCAATGTGAATACTGTTCGAGAAATTTTGTAGAAAGCATGAACGGTCTAGCTGAAAAAACATTTCATGAGTTACTACATGCACCAAAAATTGTCAATCAGTAAAGCCTAACTCTTTTATTTTATTTTATCGAGCTTTTTAACAATATCAAATCACATTTAGATATAATGTGTGATAAAACAGATAGTAAAAAAATTCCAGATATTTCCCCACTTTTAAAGAATCTTGATAATATAAAATCTGAATTTGTAACCCTCAGGGAATATGTAGGTAGTAGTGCTGATGAATTAGAAGAAAAAATTTCTGGCGTGATAGAGATGTTAGACAGATCTAATGCATCTTCTGCCGAGTTTCATAAGAAAGCAGACTCGATTATCCAAGAATTACAAAAAATAAGAAATGCTGCGAATAAGGCATCAAGTACTACCTCAAAAGAAGTTATTGGTTTATTGAAATTATCAGAATACCAATCAAACATACGTATGCAGGCTGAATCAAAATATGGTTCACTGCAAGATATAGAAAAAATGGCGGAACAAACGGCGGAAATTGTTAATGTTTTTGACAAATTATCTATTGAATCAGAAAATAAAATTCCGCTACCACATGAGGTTAGACAGTGGGCTATAAACACTATTATTGATTGCGCTGATAGGTGGGAAATCAGATTTGCTGATGTATTTAATAGGTTGCTAGAATCATTGGGTAAAAATTTACTAAAGGAATCTATAAGGATACAACAAGTTAGAGATATTTTTGGTACTAGGGCAGTTGATCAAATTAAAAATGAATTAGATCTATCTTAGACGCCTTGTGACTTGTCAAAGGACTCCAAACGTTGTTTTTTCCTTTTAAGAATGGCAAATATTCCAATTATTGCAGCAATCCAGAGACATGCAAAAAGGATATTCGAAACACTTGCATACATGTATGGGATTATGTCCATCATATTTTCCTGCATTATCTCTGCCCGGAGGCTAATATCCATCATTCCTGTATGAAACGCTGAGCTATCCCTAGGAACAGCTGAAATTTTTTCAGCGCTCACAGCCATAACATCCAAGTCAGCCTGAATTCTTGCAAAGTTAGTAGTCTCAGTTGGGAATATCCATACAGCATTTCCCTCAGTAGGAATAAAACCCTTGATTACGTTAATGTCTGCTATGATGGTTTTTGGTTCAGAACTTGCCATAATCCTATCGAACAGTCCTATTGATTGATCCATAGGATAAACATCATTTTGATAACCAGCGTATGATGTATACGCACCAAAACAAATTATTGCTACTATTCCAGCCATTGCAAGTTTATGTACGATATCAACCATCTTTTCCTCTTTTGTTTTAGTATAAGCAATTTTTGAATCACCTCTTTTAAATCTTGTATGCGATAAACTCAAACAAGCAATATACAAGAATCCTACTGTCTGCAAAGCAATTATTGGAACCCATATAGGATTTCCTGAGTAAATTGCAATGAAAATCCCTAGAATACCATAAACGCCAAAGAAAAGCTCTAGCAACGTAGTTTGAGAGAATGGTAGACTGTAAGCTTTGGCTCTCCAATCATCCGTGTTTTTAACAATACCATATTTTGGAGTGCGTAGAAATTCATTCTTCTTTCCTAATACCGCATCTAACACAGCCACAGTATTGTTAACCGACATTCCTATAGAATAAACTATCAGATATGGCATGGTCTTTGCCTTTTCTTTCCAATTCTTGTCATACATGTTATGAATTATGTACAAGTATGCTCCTGGTCCCATAGCAAAATACGTTGCAAGTGTAACCACCGGTAGAAAGCTAACAACATATAGATTCACTTGAGACGCTAAAAGAATTGGAAGTGTAAGAAACTGGATCAGCATTAATGGGAATACAATGTGACGAGTAAGCTGCACGAAAGCCTGGAGTTTTGCATCAAATGCAATTTTTCGCTTAGCTAGAATCCCACCGAGAAGTTTCAGAGCACATTGAATAGAGCCCTTTGCCCATCGGAATTGTTGTCTTTTCGCACCATTCATCTGCACTGGAAGTTCTGCATTAACAACTATGTCTGGCACGAAAAGACATTTCCAGCCCTTCATCTGCGCTCTATAACTCAAATCCAAGTCTTCAACAAGGGTTGCAGTATGCCACCCTCCAGAATCCTCTATGCATTTTTTTCTCCAAATCCCAGCAGTTCCGTTAAAATTCATGAATAGGTGAGAATTACTTTTTGCTCTTTGTTCAACTAAGAAATGAAAGTCTAAACTTAATGCTTGGGCCTGTGTTAAGGCTGAATAATTTTCGTTCACATGTCCCCATCTACACTGAACAAGTCCTATGTTTGGCTTCGTAAAATAAGGAATTGTTTTTTTCAAATACCATTTTGGTGGAATAAAGTCAGCGTCAAAAATAGCAACAAATTCACTCTTTGTATATTTCATAGCATATTTTAGCGCTCCAGCTTTGTATCCAGCCCTAGTACCGCGTCTAATATGAGAAATGTCAAAGCCTCTACTCTTGTAATTGTGTACAATAGACGCTACTTGTTCTGTAGTATCGTCATCAGAATCATCTAGGACCATAATACGCATTTTTTCTTTTGGATAATCAAGCTCACAAACAGAATTTATCAGACGCTTGGTTACATATTTTTCATTATAAATCGGAAGGTGAATTGTAACAGTTGGTTCGCCCATTATCGAAATATCTAGGTTTTCCTTTCTACGTCCAGAAAGGAATGCTAAATAATAAAAATTACACGTATATGCAATTATGATGATCGCACAAGCTATGAAAATATCAAAAATAAACCCAGTAAAAGGATTAGGTGTTAATGGTTCCATCTTACAATATTGTCAAAATAATATACAATATTAACAGTTACGGAATTTTCTACTAAAATTAGAGTTTAATCCATTGGATAAATCTTGATTGCCTGCGGTGGGCAAACACCCTCACATGCAAGGCAGAATATGCAATCCGGCTCGTTAATTTGGAGTGGTTTTTTTGTAGATGCCACATTCCCAGGAAAGTCAAAGAATTCATAAACAGCCACAGGGCATGCGTCAATGCAGGCTCCATCTCCTATACAAATGTCGAAGTCTACAGAACAAAACTCACCCCAAACACCCATGACCTTATTATCAGTACCATCACGTCCCCAAGTTTGAATCATATTACCTGTTTTGGTTTTGAATGGTGCAGAAGAATTCATTTTATCTTTATATTCAATATCAATTGGTCCTGGAACTGCCTCCTCTCCGTCTCTCACTATTACCTGTTTTTTGCCTTCAACTGCTGGCTTAGGTTTCTCCACCTTAGCTATTGGTTTTGCATCCGGTACAATCTGTGCCAAAGGTGTTAATTCTTCTAACCTTACCAATGATCTGTCTTCAGATATTTTTTCAATTTTCATAAGAGACTCAATCATCTTATCAGAAAGTATAGTGTTTCGTAGAAGTGTGTCAATAATCATTTTTGCAAAATGATCAGCTTTTTTCCTATAATCTTGTACCCATTGAGGCGCACCAAATTTTTCAACTGGATAAATTTGATAAATAACATCAATCACTTCTCCTGTTACAATTTCAACAGTAACGCTAAGTTCTACCTGTTCGTATCCATCAGCGTCTGGATCAGGTATATTTTCTTCTGTCCATCTATAAGTTACATAGATCCTGTCAGCATACGAATCCATCTCAAATGTCTTTTTCATTCCTTCAAGAATGGATTTTATTTCAGCTGGATCTTCAAGTTTTATTGGTATTCTATACAAGCCAAGTTTGTATCCATGCATCGGATAAACTCCCCGTTTAGCGGTAGGAGACTCCATTGTGTAAACTCTGTCCTTAAGAAGCAGTGACATAGTTTACTTGGGTATGAAATTAGTTAAAAATCTTTGTTCATGAATTCATGAGCCTTTTACTAAAAAATTAAATTTTTAAGAAGCATTTTCAAAAGAGATCGGCTTGAAAATCAACAAAATTGCCATAGTTAGTAAATTTGGATCAAAAGAATCTGAAAAGGCAGCCGCAAAAATAGCAAAAAAATTACTAAAGTCAAAATCTCAAATCTTCACTATTGCACCAGTATCTGTCGAAGGGGCAAAAAAAGTACGTTCCTTAGATGACTTGAAAAGAATAAAACTTGATCTTGCTATAACGTTAGGCGGTGATGGAACCACTCTACGTACATTCAGAAATCTTGAAAACGAAACTCCTCTTTTAGCAATCAATGTTGGTGGTAACAGAGGAATCTTATCAGAAATAACTTTAAGTGAAATTGACAAAGCTATCCAACACATAAGGAAAAACGAAATATGGATTGATAAAAGAACAAGAGTAACAGCCTCTTGTAATAATCAGACATTTCAACCTGCGTTAAATGAAATATATGTTAATAGAAAAAATTTAACAAAAACAGCAGAATTTGAAATAAAATTCCAAAATGATACAGTAAAACAAAAGATGGATGGCGTTATCATTTCAACACCTAGTGGTTCAACTGGTCACTCTTTATCAATTGGTGGACCTGTGCTTCATGAGAGTTTGGATGTACTGATAATCACTCCAGTTGCACCTGTTCATAGATTACCTTCTATAGTTGTTCCCGACGAAAAAATTGAGATAACATGTTCGCATGATTGTAACATAGTAATGGACGCCCAAGTAATCAAGTCAGCTGGCTTCGGAGAACTTGTAACTATAAAAAAATTCAAAAAGCAAGCAGTTTTTGTTAGGCTGAAAAAGAAAGGTCTGAGACAGATGAACAAACTTGGTTTTTAGAGTCCTTGATTCTAGTGCATTTTATGCGGGAATTCCGTTTAGTTCAAATAAATCTAGTTATATCACGCCACTTGTATATGAAGAAATTGAACACATCAAAAAAGATCATGATGCAGTTCAGATTTTAATTGAGACAAAAAGATTAACAGTTTGTGATCCCGAGTCTCTATTTACAATTGCCGTAAATGATGCTGCAAAAAAATCAGGTGATTTTCCTAATCTTTCACTGGAAGATATATCTACTATCGCATTAAGTCTTCAGTTAAATGCGGAACTTATCACTGATGATTTTGCGGTTTCAAATGTAGCAAAAAATCTCAACATAAAAGTTATTCCTGTGATGACAAATGGAATAAAAAATATTGTAACTTGGGTATATTATTGTCCGGGGTGTAAAAGAAACTTTTCTAAAACAACGGAATGCCCAAATTGTGGAAATATGTTAAAAAGAAAGCCCCACAGAAATTAATTTAAGAATCGTGAAGTGTTTTTTGACTGGTTTTTTTCAGATGTTTGCTTCTTACCTGCAACATTTTTTTTATCTTTTTTGCTCTCGCTTCACCAAGACCGATAATTTTTGAAAGTTCAATGGTTGAAGCACTAAATACCTTCAGCGGAGTTCCAAATTTTTCTAACATCCGTGTAGCGGTTTTTTCTCCTACTCCGGGTAAGCTACATAACACAGATAATTGCTGCTTTTGAAGATCATCAGATTTTCTAATTTTTTTTATGAACGGGCCTTTAGTTACGTCTTTTCTTGAACACATAGAAACCAATAATTTAGCTGTATGGGAGGCATTAGGAGTAGAAATTATTGGGATTTTAAAATCAATTGCTACAGATGAAACTGCACCGTAAAACACAAATGGGTTTTCCGTTAGTTCTTCAATTTCACCCACATTTCCCTCAATTACTATAATTGGAAATTGAAAATGTTCTTTAAGTCTATTACATTGGTCAAATAAACGTCCATCAAAAATTGATGAAACTAAATCAGAAATACTTTTTCTTTCAACTATAGTTTCTGGGGCGACAATATAATCACCTACAGGCAGCATTTTTATTTCTAAATTTATACCAATACCATTTAGAAGATCTGGTATGCCACTTTTTTTCTCTCTTTCATCTACTACTATGCGTAACTTGCTTAGATTCACAAAATAATACTAGTTTCTTTTGTTAATATTTTCTTAGGAAGTTTACCCACTTGGGGATTGCTGTGTGCCTCCAGCAGACTGTTTTTTTATCATTTCTTGAATTTTTGTCTCTAGTTCTTTCAGGCTAGTTTTCAATCTTTCCTCTTGTTTCGCTAGAAGGGAAGCTTTTGTTTTTGATAATTCCTTTTTTTCCTCAAGTTCTTCAACAAGATCTTTTTTGTTTGATTTTATCAGTATGGTTCCAGCATGTTTGAAAACTGCGTCACCATCGTTTGTTTTATTTAGTTCTTCCAATGCCTTTTCTGTTTCCAGTTGTTCTAATTCTAATTGCTGTTTTTGTGCAAGAATCATCTGAAGGTTTTGTTGTGTTTGTTGAAGTTTAGCTATCTGCTCTTGAACCACAGGAGGAATTTGTTGATTTTGTGACATAAAACACTTACAATTCTAGATTAATTATATATTTAGTGATTCTATTGAATCGTAGCTTGCCTGAATAAGGCGAAGACAAGAATTGATGTTAGCACGCATATGTGCCAATTGGTTTGATTCAATCAGTATTGTGATTTTTTCATTACAAAACATGTCTGTTTTTGTTGGATTTTCAGGGTAGAATTTATTATCTATATTGATCGAGTTAAAAACCGCTTTTGTTTTTTCTTCTGCGTCTATTTCTATTTTAGTATTAAAGATTAACGTCATAGGCAGAACCCGCTATCTTATATCCACATTTCTTACAACCCCATATTCCCACAGCATGTCGGCTAAATTGAAGAGAACCACAATCAGGACACCTTCTGCTTGCTTTCAGAGTTTTGTGAATCTGGGTAAACTGCTTTCTAGGTTTTATGCCATATCTTGCGCCAAGACCCTTAAGTGATACTTTCTTTTTTGCCAACTTATTGATTAACTTCTGTTGCTTGTTTTATAATTTCTCTGATTTTTGAACCTGTTGAAATTGATAGTTCTGAGCATTTTACAAGTTGTTCAAAGGTAAATCCAGCACTGCCACCCTTTTGAAGTGCCACAATATTTCCGTCAGAGTTAGTTGTGATTGTTATTCGTGCATCCATACAACCCCATTCATCAAGATTTGGATCAATCATGATGAATTCACCAATACGACCCATGGTAATTGATATTGGAATAGTAGTAATTGGTGCATCTAATGTCTCACCATCAACTATGGCTGGCTTGTCATTTTTCATTTCCCATTTTGGAATCTTTGACGTCATAACTGCAGCGACAGAAGCATATGAACAAGCATCAAACAAGTTACCATCATGGTCAGTTACTACATTATCAGCGAACAGACCAATGACAAACTTGTCTTCTTCTAAAACCATCTGAGATAAATCAATCATACCACTTTCCCGAATTCCTCTATCAACCACCCTTGCAAGCTCTATCACATCAGGAGTAGGTGGACCTGTTTCTGCACTTGGATGAGCTAGTGGAAGAATTTCTGCTGTACAAATAAAGATTCCCTTATCACCCATATCAGGAAAAGGTTTGTCTGGTTGAATTTTGACTCCGCATACAATCTCAGTATCACCCAATCTAGCTCGTGCAGAACCATTAGCATTTGGTACAACGCCAGTATCAATAGATAATGGTCTTACTTCATCTAAACCACGACCATCAATTCTCTTGCCTTCTTGGAGTAAATCTAGAATTTTAGATCTTTTTAGTTTGTCTACAATTGATAGTTCTACCATTAACTATTACCACCTGATGAAAAATATTTTTCACGTAACGAGCTTTTCTGTATTTCATATACTTGTTTACAGCCATCTATACCAATCTCAATACATTTTTTAAATTCATCTGCAGTCAGAATACCATCTAATTGCAAAAGAGTAATTTGACCAAGATTCGGCATATATCCAATTGGCATGTCAGCTTGACCCGCCTGGTCTTCTTCGTTATTGACATCAAGTATTAAAGTATCAGCAGCTTTTCCTGCAGCACAAGCACATACTAAATCTCGCATTGGAATCCCAGCATCAGCTAATGCAACCGATGCTGCATCTAATGCAGCACATCTAGTTCCACCATCAGCCTGTAATATTTCAAGATAAACATCAACTGCGGTTCGAGGAAATTTTTCAAGTATTACAGCGGGTTCTAATGCTTCCTTTACAACTTTACTAATCTCAATTTCTCGTCGTGACGGTGCTGGGTTTTTTCTTTCAGTAACAGAAAAAGGTTCCATATGATATCTAACTCTTAAAATCCCAGTATCTGGATTTGACATGTGTTTAGGATGAACATCTCTTGGACCAAAAACTCCAGCAAGAATTTTGTTTCCACCAAATTCAATATATGCAGATCCGTCAGCGTTTTTTAAAACTCCTGTTTTTATAGAAACCTTTCTTGTTTCATTTACTTTACGCCCATCACACCTAATCCCATTGTCATCCAGTAATACTACGTCTGTTTTTCTTCCACCCATTAATTATACACCGTTAGATCCTAACATTTTTTTCACTTTATCTGTCAAATCAGCAATATGCGCTTGCTCTTCAACCATTCGAATTGCTGCAAGTGCCTTTAATAATCCATTTGTTTCACTAGAAGAAACTACAATTAACCCATTTTGCCCAATGGTAATAGTTGTATTAGTAGATGCTTCTATTGTCTGTATCATAGAACCATGTTTTCCTATCAGACGTGGAATTTTTGTATGAGATTTTGATTAATTCTCCAGAGTCAATCTTTCCCAAGTTCTGACCTGCAATAGATAACAATGGTTCACGAGTTCTATCACAATTAGCGATTCTTGCTAAAATAAGATCAGATTTATCAAGCCTTGTTTTCATGTCAATTAGATTAGTATTAGAACCTCTACCAAACACATCTTTAGCTAAAAGCATTCCTTCATAACACGAATTGATATCTGCAAACCATGAATTACCATGAATATATTTAATCTTCCCAATTACCAAGTCATCAATTTTTGGTAGATAAATCCCAGTTAATGAGATTACTCTAACACTATCATAAGAAACATCAGACAATCCAATAGCAGTAGCTAAAATTCGCTTTCCCTCTAATGTAACGTTTTCACGTAGCCTAAGTGGTGCGGTAGTAATTACATCACCTGGAAGAACATAACGTTTTTTCTTATCTAAATTTTTCAATTTTTTTCATCCAAAATATTTTGAATACATTCTTCAAGATTAGTATCATCTAATGTTTTATCCATCATTTTAATCAATGCAATGGCTTTTTTTAAATCGACATCATTATCAGATTTCAAAATGATTAACCCATTTTGCCCAATGGTAATAGTTGTATTAGTAGATGCTTCTATTGTCTGTATCATAGAACCATGTTTTCCTATCAGACGTGGAATTTTTGTAGATTTTGATTAATTCTCCAGAGTCAATCTTTCCCAAGTTCTGACCTGCAATAGTAATCAAAGGGTCTCTTGTATCACCTGCATTTACAATTCTTGCAGCTATAATGTCACCTACACCAAGCTTTAAGGAAAGATCATCATTAGCAGGCGAATAATCTCTTCCAAAGATATCACTTGCTGGAAGCATGGATGAATAGTAAGAATTTATGTCTACTTCCCATGATAATGAGCTATGTGATATGACTTTCCCAATAACAAAATTATCAATTTCAGGAATGTAAAATCCAGTCAAAGGAATAACATTGACTCGGTTATCTTCTATCTCACAAAATCCAATTGCAGTAGACATAATCTTATCACCTTCAAGTATCACATTTTGTTCTGGAGTGTAGGAACCAGTGACAATGATATCACCAGGTATTACAAATTCGTTTTGGATCATTTCAGCATCTCAACAAAGGCAGTGCCTTTAGTTATAGCACCTAACCTATCAATCACATTTGGTCTTGCTGCAGCTGGTATTTCTAGTATCGCTTTCAAGGACCCGTTTGGTTGCCAATCTTCTTTTTTCAAAACGCCTGTTGACTTTAAGACGGAATAAGATTGTGCAACATACTGAGCTGGGATAGAAATTTCTAATAAAAGATTTTCAGATTTTAATGGGATGATTGAACGTAAATTCTCAATAATATCTTTGACTTGTTCTTCCACTCTTTTAAATGGATCAATGCTAACACTAGCTTCCTTCAAAGCCTGCTCAACTCTAAGTGGGGGGTGAGGTAAATGAGAACGTGGATCAACAAAAGTCTTAGTAATAAATGTGATTAACTGTTTACGTTTTTCTATAGTCATCTTCCGACGCTGCTCAGTAGTTAGGTTAAGATCTCCTTTCTGTAAGATTTTTTCGGCAATAGTTAATGCATCTTCTGTTTTAAACGCCTTCTGTAATTTTTCAGATGAGGCTCTAGTACCCTTACTTGAATCCGAATAGATTTCATCAGATACTAGAACAGATGCTATTTCTTTTATTTTCCCAAGTTTATAATCAAGAGCTGAATCAGGTTTAACCAATATCTCAAATTTGTTACCCTCAAACGTGTATTTTACCACAGTAAGCTTCACAGTCATGTTGATAACAATTTGTGACATGAATATTTATCTATAGTTTACACCAGCTAGATTTTTATTTGGATTTTTGGATTTTTTAATAAGATTTGTATTCTATTAAAGTTCTTAATGATGATGATAAAAAAATTTCTATCAGGCTAAAAGGTGTTTCGTTACAATATGCTAATGCATTAAGAAGAATTTGTTTGAATGGTGTTCCAGTTTTTGCCATAGACACCGTAGATATGATAGAAAATTCGTCTGTTATAGCGGACGAGGATATTAGCCATAGACTTGGTATGATTCCACTTAAAACAGAACTTTCAAGTTTTAATGAATCAGATTCCAGAGTTATGCTTGTCCTTGATTCTGGTGATATACAATCTCCTAGAACAATTACCACTGCTGAGCTTTCATCACAGGATGAAGTAGTAAAGCCAATTTCTGATAAAATCCCAATTGCGTATTTAGCACCTGGACAACGAGTTAGGCTTGAAGCATATGCTAGACTTGGGAGAGGTACTGAACATGCTAAGTGGAATTCAGCTAACATCTCAGTACTAACAAACACTGACAAGGAAGATGAGCATGTTTTAACTGTGGAAACTACTGGTGCGCTTAAACCAAGTGAGATTATTCTAACTGGTATTGATGAACTTTCTAAACGATTAGAAGAATTTAAAGAAAATCTTGGTAACTTGAAATAATAATGATCATACTGTTATATTTGGGCTACAGAGGGCGTTAATCTAATGATAAATCGAGCAGTCTTATCTTTAGTCAAGGAACTTAAACAAGCCTCAAAGAAAAATAAAGCTCCGCTTTGGGCCAAACTTGCAAACCTTGCTTTAAAACCATCTTCATCAATGCGAGTTGTAAACTTGACAAGAATAGATAAGGTTACAAAAAATGATGACGTTCTCATTGTACCTGGAAAAGTACTTGGAACTGGAAATATATCTCATAAAATCACTCTTTGTTCATTTTCTATCTCCACAACAGCTGCAAAGAAGATAATTAAATCTGGAGGAAAAATAATAAGATCATCTGATATGATTCAAAAATATCCAACAGGAAAAGGTGTGATGCTAATTGGTTAACCAACAAAAAAAACCAGTAGATAAACCTGCTGCAAAAGCTAAACCTGCTGCAAAAGCTAAACCTGCTGCAAAAGCTAAACCTGCTGCAAAAGCTAAACCTGCTGCAAAAGCTAAACCTGCAAAGCTAAACCTGCTGCAAAAGCTAAACTAGTTGACAAAACTAGTACGCCTATTGTTGTGGATGGAACAAACCATATTGCTGGAAGGCTTTCTTCAAATGTTGCAAAATTACTACTTCAAGGAAATAGAGTCACAATAATAAATTCTGATAAAATAATGATTAGTGGAGAAAAAAATTCTATTGTTGGTGAATACAAAGATTTTCTTAGAATTGCAAGTATTTTACATCCAAAACATGGTCCATTTCATCCTCGTAGACCGGATACTATAATCAGTAGAATGATACGAGGTATGTTGCCAAGGAAAAAACCATCAGGTAAGGAAGCTCTTAAAAGGTTAAGAGCTTATGTTGGTGCTCCAAAAGAATTAAAAACATTCAAAAAAATACAGTTTGAAAAGGCAAGGATTAGAAAATCAAGTGCATATTATGTGAGCATGAGTGAACTTAGTAAAAACGTAGGGTGGAATTAATGGCTAGAGATGAAATTTATTTTGCAACAAGAAAAACTGCCAAAGCACATGTATACATTACTAAAGGTAATGGTAAAATTAGAATAAACAACGTACCGATTGAAATGTTTCAACCAAAAATTGCTCAAGAGGTGATTTTAATCCCTATTGAAATTTCCGAAGATTTGAGAAATAAAGTGAATATTTCAGTCAGAGTTAGAGGTGGTGGTTTTATGGGTCAAGCATATGCATCTGCTTCAGGTATATCACGTGCATTAATAGGATGGACTAAAAACAAAAAAGATGTTAAGGAACACCCATTTACAAAATCTCAGAGAAATATTCTCAAAACGAAGATTGATGAATTTGATAGATATCTCATAAAAGGTGATGCGAGAAGAAAAGAACCAAAGAAATTTGGTGGACCAGGCGCTAGAACAAGAAAGCAAAAATCATACCGTTAGAGGATGAAAGACATGATTTGTATTATGGTTTGTATTTAAATAGACCGCCAGCTTCGATTATTTTTCTAATAAGATCTGGAAATGGTTTCATAGTATATTTTTGATTCTTTGTGAGATTTTTTATCTCATTTTTTGCCGTGTCTATTTCTAATTCATCTTTTTCTGAAATGCTAGCATAAGTCTTTTCATCAATTTCAATTGGAAGTAAATATGCACCATCAACTGAATTTCTATAAAAAATTCTTGCAAATGACAGCGCTAAAACTGCCTGTATTCCACAAGCACTAATTGCAATTGGTGCATGTTCACGTGAAGAACCACAACCAAAGTTCTTTCCGGTTACAATTATGTTAGCTTCCTTCGCCTTGGAATGAAAATTTGGATCCATTCCTTCCATTGCATGTTCTCCAAGCTCTGCGTAATCATGTAATTTGAGATATTGACCAGGCAGAATTACATCCGTATCTATATTATCTTGTTCGTACTTGATGACTCGTCCTTTCATTACAAATCCCTTGGATCAGTCAATTTACCTGTTACTGCTGAAGCAGCAGCAACTAATGGCGATGTAAGATATGTCTTAGAATCAATATGTCCCATTCTTCCAGGAAAATTACGATTAGTGGTACTAACACAAACTTCATCTTTTGCTAATACACCCATATGTGCGCCACAACATGCCCCACAGGTTGGAGCACCTATTACTGCTCCAGCATCCAAGAAAATTTTATCTAGTCCATTTTCAGCAGCTTTTTTATAAATAGATATTGCTGCTGGAACAACTTCTGTTCTAACTTTTACTTTTCTACCCTTGAGAATTTTTGCTACAGCTTCTAAATCCTCATATTTTGCGCCAGTGCACGAACCAATGTAAGATTTATCAATTTCAATACCAGTTGTTTCCTGAACTACTGAAACGTTTTGTGGAGAAAATGGTTTTGCGACAAGTGGTTCAAGTTCTGACACATCGTATTCGAATGTTTTTTCATATTCAGCTCCATCATCGTCATACACAGCATTATACTCAGTCACACCTCGCTCAGCCAAATAGTCAAAAACTTTCTGATCTGGCTCAATTATTCCATTTTTTGCACCGGCTTCTGTGGTCATATTTGTTAGCGTTAAACGTGATTCCACAGACATCTCAGAAATTCCATCACCAGCAAACTGCATTGCGTAACCAGCACCTCCCTCAGTAGTAATATCACCAATAATTTTCAAGATCAAATCCTTTGCCATAACATGTTCAGATAATTTCCCAGTAATTTTGAAATACAAAGTTTCAGGAACTTTGAACCAAAGATTTCCATTTAATAACACATAAGCCACATCGGTATGACCTAAACCACACGCAAATGCTCCTAATGCACCAGTTGTATTTGTATGAGAATCACCTCCAATGTATAGATCACCAGGTGATACAAGACCCTCTTCATGTGACAAAGTATGACATATACCATATTGACCTAAACCGTATTTGAAGTGCTTTTTTATTCCAAACTGGTTTGTAAATTTGGAAAGTTTGGATATGTTTTCAGCAGATATTTTTTCAGCTGAAGGCACAAAATGATCTTCAGCGACCCATACCATGGAAGGATCAAAAAGCTTCTCAACTTTTACCACGCCATCTTTTTCCAATTTTTCAAATGTCTTAATTACTCCAGGTCCTGAAACATCATGAAGCATTACTTTATCAACATTCGCAAATACTACATCCCCTGGTTCAAGGTTTTCACTACCAGAAGCCCTAGCAAGAATTTTTTCTGTGATATTCATACTCGAAATCGCCTTTCTTTAGATTAAAACCTTTTCAGAATAATAAAAAGGGAGCAGGTTAAAAATTCATTGTGGCTTTGGAAGTACTCCCAATAAAAGCGGTGAGAAAACAGGGTAAATTTGATCTATACGTAGAACTTAAAAAATTAGTCAGAAAAAATGGTATTTTACTTAAGGAAGGTGATGTTATAGTAATCTCAAGCAAGTATATTTCCAACTCACAAGGCAGAATAGTGAATCATGATTCTATTAAACCATCTAAAAAGGCAAACGAATTAACAAAAAAATTTTCAATTAATAAAGAATTAAGTGAGGTGATAATTCGAGAATCTGACTTTGTCTTTGGAGGTGTTACTGGATTTGTTATCACATCATCGGATAATATCATGGCACCAAATGCTGGTATTGACAAATCAAATTCTCAGGATGAGCTGATTTTATATCCATATGAACCGTATTTAGTTGCGGAACAAATTAAAAGAAAATTCTTTTTGGATTATAGCATTCATGTTGGTGTTATAATAACTGATAGTAGATTAATGCCGGCAAGAGTGGGTACAACCGGTGTTGCTATCGCTTGCTCAGGAATTGAACCTGTTTTAGATCGACGAGGCACTAAAGATCTTGATGGTAACGCATTGAAAGTTACATTTCAGGCTATTGCTGATAATTTAGCATCCATTGCAAATCACAAAATGGGAGAAGGTGATGAAACATTACCTGTTGCAATAATCAGGGATTCGGGTGCAAAAATAACTGACAGAAAGATAGATCCAAAAGAGATGACCGTTTCACATGATCAATGTGTTTATGTTAGAGGTTTAAAAAACTGGAATCATATATAAAAAGTAGTAATAGATGTTATATTGGTTTTAAATATAGGAAATTTTGAGAAAAAATATGGTGGAATATCTTACAAAATATCCAAAGACTGTTTCTTTTCTTGATGTAGTTTGTGGCAGTCTAAAAGGAATGGTCAACATAGATGGTAGCTCTTGTGTTGAACAACTACATGTTGTGGTAAAAAAAAATGCGGATGAACTATTTAGGATATTCTCACAGGAAGGTTTTACAAAGATTAAGTTCGAACACAAACAACCTTTTCAAATTGGTCATGGTCTTTCACTGAAACTTAAAAAACCTTGGGAAATGCATGTTAGATTTGTTAAATTAAAAAAAGAACTTGTAGCTATACATGCAGAGGTAGAAGTTTCTCGAGATTATCTTCAGCACTTGTTTGGGCAACGAACACCGGTAGTGTATGAAATAGAAAACTTGCTTAAAAAATACCAAATTGAGTACAAAGTTTGGAATAGTAGAATCAAAAAATATGTTCAAACCGTATTTAGTAATTATAAGATCAAATTGGTAACTCCAAATATACCCGTATTTGCATGGAAACCCATGTTATTTGTTATCTCCACTGTAGGACTGATGTATCTTTGGAAGTACCTAGATACAGTTTATTGAATTCAAAAAAAAATCAGGCTTTTAACCTTTAATTATAAATTTCTAGTTTGGAAATTATTGGTTGATAATATATCAATAATGCAATTAAGATTTTATGGAATCTCACCATGGGAAATGGAGGTAATTCATGGTTTATTCAGCAATAAATTTAGGATAAGTCAGGAAGAAACTGAGGAGGTTAATTCTGATTTTGTTAGTGGATTGACAATTATAATACCAATACAATTTAGTGAAGAATTTTTCAAGTGGTTTGGATTTAAGACATGGGAGAAAGTAAAATCAATATTGAAAGAAATGAAAAGGCGTCGTGGTAGAGGAAAAGCTATCATAACTGAGATTGTCTTTACTGGTAATCCAAATGTCCGATTTGTTGCAGATTTAAATCAGTCACACCTCTTTAACAACTCAATAGAAAAAATTGACTTTATGTTGGAATTACTTCCTTACCATCTGAATGAAGATGGTATTCCAAAAAATCTTTCTGAGGTAATCTACAAATTTGATACTGATGCTAGTAAATGGAGATTGAATGTGGCGATGGTTGGGGATAAAAAATTTATCACTACCAAAAAAGGTTGGCAAATCATTCCTTGATATCTTTTTCTAGTGGTTCAACTAATGAATGAAGTTCTTTGTATTTTGTTTCTAAAAACTCTAATGCTTCGGATAGTTTTTTTGTCTTACCATACTTGTATCTAACCATTTCACGATGATGCCAAAAGTTTTTTTTGTTTCCTATTGAAATTGTTGTAAAGTAATCTGGTCCTTTAATCGCATCCGGTATTTTCATATCATATGGAAATAAAAAATCAGCAATAAACCACTCATCACCGTCAGGATAATCTGAACCTGTTTCAATATCAAAAAAAACATGAAGCAAATGGGATTGCATAAGACCTTCACCGGAAATAGTAGGGTGTTTTATGTTTGTTTTTTTAAAATCTAGATTCACGAGCTCCTCTTCAAAAAAACCCTTAATGATAGATTTTCGGAAAATTTTGTTGACTTGAATTATGTTCAAAGATAGTGTTATTATTCGTGTAACTTGCTAATAACTAATTTGGAGATTATTTAGTAAAATATCTAAACTCTTAAAGAATCTAGGAGTTTTGAAATATCTGTTGTAGGTTTCCCGTTCTTTGAAATATTTTGTTTTGCTGCAGGGTTTTCAAGATAATTAGGAATTTTATCTGTAATTCTTTTTGTGTATGGAGTAATTAATTCGTTCTTGTAAAATATACCAGTAGGTATTTTGGTATCCCATTCAAGCGATTTTTCCAATGCTTGACCTAATTTCTGATTTAGTTCATCAATAGTGCTGTAATGTACTACTGGATCATAGTCAATATCTGCTAGATTGTAAATTCTAGGTGTTGGTTTTTTTGTTTCTTCATTAATTTGATCAAGACCACTAAACCAATCTCTTGTGTAAAGATCATTATATGTTGGGCATGGTTGTAAAACGTCAATAAATGCCAAACCTTTGTGTTTTACTGCAGCCGTAATAAGATCCTTTAACTGTCTAACATCATAAGAATAACTTCTAGCAACAAATGTAAAACCGCTAGAAATTGCTAGAGCTATGGGATTTACATTGTAATTTGGATTAGGATTTGCTAATGATTTAGTCTGTTCACCTAACTTTAGAGTTGGTGAGGCTTGGCCTTTTGTTAATCCGTATACAGCATTATCAAATATGATATAGGTCATGTTAACATTTCGTCTTCCAGCTGCAACAAAATGTCCAGCTCCAATTCCAAGACCATCTCCATCTCCACCAGCAGCAATTATTGTCATTTCAGGATTTGCAATTTTTGCACCCTGAGCAAATGTCAAAACCCTACCATGTAGAGTATGAACTCCGTAGGTATTGATGAAATGTGATGTCTTTCCAGAGCAGCCAATTCCAGAGAAAATAGCTGCTTTATGCTTAGGAATTTGCATTTCTGTTAATGACATTTGTATTGCATTAACTATTCCAAAGTCTCCACATCCTGGGCACCAATCATTATGTACTCCAGTTTTATAATCTCCTAATTTAGTCGCCATACAATAACACCTGTCTTTTTTCAGCTTTCTTTTCTAATATTTTTTTCAGAGAATCAAAAATTTCTATACAGGTCATTGGCCTTCCTGTATATTTCAAAACATAATAGTCTGGATCCTTTAACAAATTTTGTCTGATCAATGAACCAAGCTGAGCAGTCATATTTGCTTCAATATCAACTATTACTGAAGAGTCTTTTAGGAGTGATTTGACATGCTCTGTAGGAAATGGCTCTAGTAGTTTGATATCTATGAAACCAATTTCATGTCCTTCCTTTCTATGCATTTCAATTGCGTCTAAAATTGGTCCCTTTGGAGAACCCCAACTTACAATACAAATATCAGATTTACCATATGCAACTGCCTGATCATTTTTAGGAACTAGAGTAAGAATTTGCTCAACTTTTTTCTGTCTTTTATCCATCATCTGAACTCTATTTACTGGATCCTCTGAGATGTGACCGTGCTCGTCACTTTCATCACCTGTATTCCAAAAAACACCATTTTCAAGACCAAGTTTTGATCTTGGAGAAATGCCATCCGGTGAATGAGCAAAACGTTTGTAGTCACCATCTGTTTTTTCAAGTAATTTCCCACGATCAATTGAGACTAAATCTGGTTCAAATCTATTACATGTAACAACTGAACTAGCAATAAATTTGTCAAGTATGTGAATCACGGGAAGTTGAAAAATATCAGCAAAGTTGAAACATTTTCCAGTATCATAAAAACTATCTTCAACATCTCCTGATGCATAAACTATCCTTGGAAATTCTCCATGACCCGCATTGATTGCAAAAAGTAAATCGTCTTGACCATGTCTTGTTGGCAATCCTGTAGATGGTCCACTTCTTTGAAATAATGAAATGACTACTGGCACCTCATTTATTCCAGCCCAACCAAGTGTTTCTGCCATCAATGAAAATCCTGGTCCTGAAGTTGATGTTGCAGAACGTGTACCTGTTAATGATGCTCCTACCGCCATACCAATCGCAGAAATTTCGTCCTCAGTTTGTACTATAGTAGTAGAACCCGGTCTATTTTCTTTTACTTGTAAAATTTCATGTGTTTCCAAAAATTCACTTTCATCTGATGCAGGAGTGATAGGATAATATGATTGAAACCTACATCCACATACCATTTTTCCTAGGGCTGAACCCTGGTGCCCTTGAACGAGCATTATGTTTGGCTTCTTATCTGTTTCATTAAGTGAGGCATTAAAACCAGAAAATTTTGCAGATGCATAATTATAAGCAAAATTTGCCGCCTTTTTATTCAAATCAGCAATGGTAGGTTTTGTTGAAAAGATTTCCTCTATGGATTCCAGTAATGGTGCTATGGGTGCTTTCAAAATTCCAAGTGAAAATGAAACACCCAACACATTGAACATACGTGTCATACGTGAAAGTTCAGGTCTTTTCAATTCTTCTGCAATGTTTGATAATGTATCCGAAAATGAAATTGGATAAGCATTGACACCACTTTCCTTGGCTAACTCAATTATACTTGAAACTTTTGGTTCCATATTTTTTGATTTAAAAAATTCAGCTAATCTGACTCTATGATCTACTTCAATGGTTGGAATTTAATTTCATCAATGCTTGTATTAACTACAGATGAATCATAAATTATTGCTCCATTTTTTGAAATGCTCAAACCATGTCTGATCATGGTTTCGGCATCAAAAGCAACCATGATGTTTGCGCCGTTTACATTTGAACGAATTTTGTTGTCTGAAAGTCTCACTACGAAATAACTGTGTAAACCTTTGATGTTAGAATGATATTCCCTTTTTCCAAAAACATGGTAGCCCAGTTTTATACCAACCCGTGAAAATATGTTTGCTGCAGTGTCAACACCACTTCCCTGTGGTCCACCTATTAACCAACTATAATCAAAAACCATAACTGATCAATCCTTAACCACCAGTAGCCGCGCCATCATCATTAGAAAGTTTTAATCCACATTCACATTTGTCGCGTTCTCCACAAAAAGGACAGACACAAGTACAATTTTCTAGTGGGTTTTTACAATCTTCACAAACAGTAAATTCTTCATTAGTGTTATCAGGATTCATTGTTTGATTATAATTTAGATATTATAAATGGTTTAAGTAAAATCATAGTTGAATTAAATCGTCAGGATCTCCACGAATACAATCCGTTTGTACCGACTTGAGATTTTCAAACTTGATTGTGCCTTTTGGAACCTTTCCTTGGTTTTGGAGTGATTCTATTTTTGAAAAAACTGATGCCTTGTGTTTTTCACACGTAATTCCCAGCATAAACTGATCATCGTTAGAAATCACTGTAATTACATATTCGGGAGGGTTTACACAATTCCTGTTTTCTTCCCTAATAGAACACTTGTCAGGTAACATGAAAAATTGTGATTTAATTCGGTATTAAGATTATTCGATGGTTTTTTCAAAATTCCAACCATTGAAGTAGATCATAGAGTCAGATTAGCTGAATTTTTTAAATCAAAAAATATGGAACCAAAAGTTTCAAGTATAATTGAGTTAGCCA
>JOTC01000002.1 GCA_000746705.1 Marine Group I thaumarchaeote SCGC AAA799-O18
AAAAGATGGAAAAAAATTAAATGACGAACAGGTAAAGAATTTCTGTAAAAAATTTCTTTCAAAAGAAAAAATACCTGACGTTGTTAAATTTGTTGAGTCACTACCGAAAGGACCATCCGGTAAAATTCTTAGAAGAGAAATGAAAAATTAGAACGAAAATGAATTATACAAAAGAACTTGACGTAGCCAAATCAGTAGCCAAAGAGATGGGCAAGATTCAATTGAAAAACTTCAGAAAAAATTTAAAGGTTATTAGAAAATCTCCGAAAGATTTTGTTTCTAATGTTGATTTAGAATGCCAAAATATTTCGTATGAACTGTTGAGAAAAGATTTTCAATACGAAATATTATCCGAAGAGAAAAAAACTCAGGATGAGATAGGAACTGAGTTATTTTGGATAATTGATCCAGTTGATGGCACACATAACTATATTTCTGGTCTTCCAAATTTTGGAGTTTCAATAGCTCTTGCTACAAAGAAGGAATTTTTGTTAGGAGTAATCTACTTACCATATTTTGATGAAATGTATTATGCTATAAAAAACCAAGGGGCATTTATGAACAGTGAAAAGATTCAGGTTTCGAAAAATAATGACTTGGAAAAAAGCATGATTACGTTTGACAATCAATTTTATCTTAATAAAAAAGCGTTTGACGTATACAAAAAAATTGTAGACAGTTGTTTTACTACAAGAATATTAGGTTCGGCTGTTTATGATTTTTGTTTAATCGCATCAGGTAAGGTAGATGCAAGGATTTGGAATAATACTAAGGTTTTTGACTTTGCAGCGGGATTAACAATACTTAACGAAGCCGGAGGAAAGGTCACAGATTTCGGTGGAAATCAGGTTAATTTAGATACTCATGACATACTTGGGTCTAATAGCTTTGTGCATCAAGAATTATTAAGTACAATAAATGGTTGAAATTCTATGAACAAACCAATAATCGGTATTACAATGGGGGATCCAGCAGGAGTTGGTCCTGAGATAATAGGAAAGGCTTTCGCTGATAAAATGATCTATGAAATTTGTAACCCTGTTCTCATAGGTGACAAAAATGCAATTGATGACGGCATTAGAATTGCTGGAAATACAATTAAAACCAGATCTATAGAGAATGTTTCAGACGCTAATTTTGAATTTGGTGTAATTGACGTACTTGATCTTAAGAATGTAGATATGAAAGAGATGAAGTATGGAAAAGTCAGTGCGATGTGTGGAAAAGCTAGTGGAGAATACATTGAAAAGGCAGTAGATCTTGCACTCAAAAAAGAAATCAATGCAATCACAACTTGTCCAATTCATAAGGACTCGTTCCAGTCTGGTGGATACCTTTATCCCGGTCACACGGAGATGTTGGCTCAGTTAACAAACACTGAGAAATTTACAATGATGCTGACACATGGTGACTTTAGAACAATACATGTTTCCACACATGTTTCTCTGAAAGAAGCATGTGAGAGGGTAAAAAAGGATCGAATCTTACATGTAATTAAACTAGCCAATGAAGGCTGCAAGGCACTTGGTATCAAAGAGCCAAGGATTGCGGTTGCAGGTTTGAATCCACACGCTGGTGAATATGACTACAGGGATCCGGAGGGCAGCCCTGGAGGAATTTTTGGCGATGAAGAGCACAAGGAAATAATTCCAGCAGTAAAAGCTGCACAAGAACAAGGAATTAACGCTATTGGTCCAATACCAGGAGATACTGTCTATCCACAGTCTCTGAAAGGCGGAAAGTTTGACATTGTCGTTTCAATGTTTCATGATCAAGGACACATTCCAATGAAGCTAAAGGGCTTTGTGTATGACGCAGATACTAAGGACTTTGGTTCAATAAATGGTGTGAATACCACTATTGGTATGCCAATTATTAGAACATCAGTTGATCATGGAACTGCATTTGGAAAGGCTGGAAAGGGAACAGCTAACTGCGATAGTTTGAAACAGGCTCTACAGTCAGCTGTACGGTTAGCAAAAAGTGGCTATTATGATAATGGCTTCGAAGCTTGATAATAGATAGTAACGATTGATCCAAATTCCTTTAAAGATGGTACGAGATTTCTTGAATTATGAAGAATGTAATAATATTTGGAACAGGACAGTTTGCTAAAATAATACACCAATACCTGGCAAATGATTCTGACATTGAAGTTGTAGCCTTTACGGCAAATGAAAGTTACATAAAGGATGATAATTTTTGTGGACTACCTGTAGTTCCGTTTGAAAAAGTTGAATCATCGTATCCTTCAAGCGAGTACCAAATGTTTGTTGCCGTTGGTTATTCTGATCTGAATAAAAAAAGAGCTGGCATATTTGAACAGGCAAAATCAAAGGGATACAAGCTTGTTAGCTATGTCCATCCAAGCGTGGTAGTAGTTGGAGATTTTGAATTTGGTGAAAATTGTTTTGTTTTTGAAAACAGTGTGATTCAACCATTTGTGAAAATTGGAGACGATGTAATAGTTTGGTCTGGTAGTTTGATAAGTCATAACACGACAATCAAGGACCACTGCTTTATCGCCTCACATGTAGCAATAGCTGGCAGTTCAACCATTGAGCCATACTGCTTCCTAGGAACTAACTGTACACTAAGGAACGGCATCAAAGTAGCAAAAGAATGTGTCATAGGAGCTGGTTGCGTCATTCTGGAGGATACAAAAGAGAAGGAGGTGTTCGTTACTCGTTCGACTGCCATACCAAATTTTAATCGTGATCTGCTAAAAGACATTTAAAAAATGACGCAATACGTTTTTCTCGGACACGACGTTGACTGGAGAAAGCAGGGCGCTTCCTTAGAACACATAATGGCAAGAAAGGAAAGGTTTGAACCATCAGTTTTAGAAGAATGCGACAAGAAAAATCCTTACTACAACATACCTGACTATATGGAAATCGAGGAAAAATTCGGTGTCAAGTCAACATTTTTCTTTAGAACAAAGTACGAGGACGGAGACTTTGCGGATTATGAGAACGACATAAGATCATTGATTGACGGAGGGTGGGAAGTTGGATTACATTTGGATCCGTCATCCATTGATGATTCAAAAAAAATACTGGAAGAAAAAACAAAGCTTGAAAGCATAAGCAAGACAGAAATTAAATCCAACCGAGTGCATTATCTTGGATTCAACGACGACTTGCCAAACAAGCTTCAAGAATTAGGCTTCGTGTACGATTCATCGGTTAGGAGATCCAAGGACCGCATAGATGAAAATGAGATGGGTTATCTCAAATATGGAAACCTGATAGAGTTTCCAATAACAATAATGGATGCATATCTTTTCACGCACATGAAAATAAAAGAAGAGCAGATAATTCCAACTTTTGAAAGTACGTTGAATCTGGGAAGAAAAGTCAACGACTCTTTCAATGTTATTACTGTAATCTGGCATGATAACGTGTTGAAGATGAAGGGAGGTAGGATGTACAAGAAAATTCTAGAATATCTTACTTCTCAGGATGATGTATCAATCTTAAGAGGGATCGATCTTGCTAGTATGATAAATTCAAAGTAGTGACTATGCGTCTTTGATTGCATTGATGAATTTGTTTGAATCTGAAACCCAGCCAAAAACTCCACCCTGCATTTTGATTTGTTTGATTGCTGCTTCGTAATTTCCTTGGTTTGTAGCTGCTGTACAATCTTTGAGAACTATGCACCAGTATCCAATGTCATTAGCCTCTCTCATTATTGTATGTACACAAACATCTGTAGTAATACCAGTCATTATCAAGTGAGTTATTCCCAAATTTTTTAAAGTGACACCAAAATCACTATGTGCAAACGCACCCTTTGCAGATTTATCTATAACATATTCACCATCTGCAGGAGCTAATTCATCTATGATGTCCCAGTTTTTTTCTCCTCGAACAAGAAGCTGACCCTCTCCGCCTTCTGGCTTGTCACCAATGCCAACTCCCTTTCCTATGATCTTACTTCGCAACAGCTTGTTGTATGGCAGATCAGCAAGATTTGGCATGTGACCCTCACGTGTGTGTATTACTTTGATGTCAGTTCCGTCTCGTGCTGCATCTAAAATATTTTTAATTGGCTCGATAGGACCAGCAGTCAAAGAAAGGTCATAGCCCATTACGTCTACATATCCGTTCTCGCCGCAGAAATCCACCTGCATGTCCACAACTATGATTGCAGTTCTGGCAGAATCAAACTCTACAAATGCCTTGTCACCAAAATTTGGACAGTCCTCAATTTCTACCTTGAGTAGTTTTCCTTGTACTGGTCCGTAAAGCCAACTGGGAAACTTGAAGGTGCGTGTCTTCAGAAACGTTTCATAGTCCTCCTGAACTCTGGAAAGTTTCTCCTCCTTTGACATCTCGGAATCTTCCTTTACCTTAGCCTTGGGTCCCAGTGAATCATCAGCCATAACCATTTCAACTTTCTGTCATATGTTAATATATTGAAAAAATTCTTTTTCTGCAATGGCAAATGGGATAAAGGAAAAGATTGAGGATGCGAACAAGGAAGCAATCGACAAGGTTCTTGCATCAAACCCAGTCCTAGTTGATGTCAAGCCAGCCATAGAGACAGTGCCTGGCATGAAAAAAAACATGATCATGCACGCAGGTCCTCCAACCGACTGGCAAAACATGTGCGGACCCATGAAGGGTGCCGTGATGGGAACTTTGCTGTTTGAGGGCCTTGCTGAGACGAAAGATGAGGCGGTTAAGATTATAGAAAACGGAGAGATTGAGTTCTCGCCAAACCACGAACATCACGCAGTGGGTCCAATGGCTGGAACAACCTCTGCATCAATGCCGGTCTTTGTTGTGAAAGATGAGACACATGGCAATACAGCCTTTGCGCGTCTGGTTGAAGACAAGGTGCAGTTTGGAGATTACAGAGACGAGGCGGTTAACGGTTTACAGTTTTGGAGAGATAAATTGTCTGTTGCAATTGGTACTGCTGTCCAAAAGGCTGGCGGGATTAACCTGAAGAACATAATTGGAAAGGCCCTGTACAGGGGAGACGAACTGCACAACAGACCTGATGCTGGAAGCTCCATGTTTGCCAATATGATAATAACAAACCTAATTGAGACTGGAATGGATCATAACGAGCTGCTTCCGGTTGCAAAGCACTTGATTAGTGATGATATATTTTTCCTCGGTCTGAGCATGGGTGCCTGCAAGGCAACCATGGATGCCGCACACGGGATAGAGTACAGCACTTTGGTTACTGCAATGGCAAGGAACGGCGTTGAGTTTGGAATCAAGGTGAGCGGCTTGGGTGATGAATGGTTTACTGGACCTGCAAGTCTGATTGATGGATTATACTTTCCTGGATTTACAGCCGACGATGCCAATCCTGACATGGGCGACAGTGCAATTACAGAAACAGCCGGACTAGGTGGCTTTACTTTGGCAGCTGCGCCTGCAATCATTAACTTGGTTGGTGGAACTCCCGACGAGGCGCTCAAGTACAGCAAGCAGATGCAGGAGATAACCATGACAAAAAACAACGGATACACAATCCCTGCGCTAAACTTTGAGGGAACTGCAACCGGGATTGACATTAGGAAAGTTGTAAAGACTGGAATTCTGCCAATCATTGACACTGCCATGGCCTGCAAGGATCCTGGAAAGCGCATGATAGGTGCCGGTTTGGTCAAGCCGCCGATGGAAGCCTTCAAGAAGGCACTGCATGGGTTTGCAAAAAAATACGAAATCTGATTCAACAAGGCCTGATTCAGGTTTAGTTTCTGCCTTTTTTTACTAGCATATTACATGCATATTACATACATATCAACGCATGTCTAGAAACGCTATTTTTCTTCCCGCGTGTAGGCCTGACCAATGCCGGCTGGCTGCGTAGTTCTCTTGTAGGTAAATGCCATTACTGCAATTGCCATGATGTATGGAAGCATCAGCATGATCTGGTGCGGTGCCTGAACTCCTGCAGCCTGCAAGCTAAATTGCAGGGAATCTACCATTCCGAACAGCACGCATGCACCCATTATACCAATGGGGTGCCATCTGCCAAAGATAACCAGCGCAATTGCAATCCATCCGCGGGCTCCCGTCATGTCCTCAACAAAGATGCCCACCAATACTAGGGACAGATATGCACCGGCTATGCCAGCCATCGCACCGCCTATCATAACTGCATAATACCTTACGCGGACAACGCTGATGCCTTGCGTGTCTGCCTGCCTTGGGTTTTCCCCGACAGTTCTTAGTGTTAGTCCGATTTTTGTCTTGAACACTATCACATAGAGGATTGGGACCATTGCCCATCCGATGTAAACCAGGGGATCGTGATTGAATAACACAGGTCCTACAAATGGAATGTCGCTAAAGCCAGGAATGTTGATGGCTGCCAGTGGTTCCACCCTTGGGGCGGTGCCAATGCCAAATGCCAGCCTGTACAGGAAGGCACTCAAGCCAAGACCCAACAGCCATACTGCCAGTCCAGCAACCAGCTGGTTTGTACGAAGCGTGACATTCAGGAAGGCCATCAGGCCAGCCATGACAGCCCCGGTCAGGATACCAAAAAGAAATCCTACAGCTATGTTTTCCGTAATGAATGCGCCCATAAAGCCGGCAAACGCTCCCATGATCATCATTCCCTCTACGCCAAGGTTCAAAACGCCGGCGCGTTCCGCAATTTTTTCTCCCAGTGCGGCAAACAGTAATGGCGTGCTTAGCCCCAAGCCTGATGCCAAAAGGGTGACAATAACTGCGATTTCAATCATTACTTAGGAGCCTCCTTGAACTTCCATCGTGCAAAGAATTCCCCAACCAGGGCAAAGATGAGGACCATGGCCTGCAGCGTCTCCGCTATGGCAACCGGAATTCCCATTGTCTGGTACATGAGGTTGGCACCGGACATTAGGGCTCCAAAGAAGATTGCCACAAATGTAATGCCCAGCGGATGCTCCCTTCCAAGCAGCGCTATGATTATCGCAATGAACCCATACCCGGGCGATATTCCAACAAGCAGTCGGTCATTGACACCCTGCACTAGGCATGCCCCAGCAATTCCAGCTACCGCACCGCTGATCAATAATGTAAGCAAGATGCTTCTTTTCACATTGATGCCGGCATAGCCGGATGCCTTTGGGTTTACACCAGTAGCCCTGAGACTGAAGCCGGTTTTTGTCTTGAACAAAATTAAGTAAATTAAAACTGCAGCTGCAATTGCCACCAAGAATCCTGCATGAAGCCTGGTGCCTTCTATTAGTATGGGAAGTTGGGATGTAAGCGGAATTAATGCCGTTTGGGGTTCAAAGCCTGGCGCCTTTAATGCTCCATGTACAAGAAAGTCTACAAATAAGATTGCAATAAAATTCAGCATTACTGTGACGATGATCTCGTTTACGCCCAGCCTGCTTTTCAGCACACCAGCAATTGCCGCCCAGCCGGCACCAAATATCATTGCAAAGATTATTGCTATTATAACGCCAAAGACCGGTATCTGCCCCGCAACTGTAAGGGCTATTACGACAGCGCCAATAGCGCCAAAGTACAGTTGTCCCTCGGCACCTATATTCCAAACCTTGCATCTGAAAGCAAAGCCAACCGCTAGTCCCGTAAGCAACAGTGAAGTGGTTCTCACTAGTGTCTCTCCTCCTTCACGAACGCCGCCGAATGATCCCTGTAAAATAAGTCCGTAAGCCTCGAGCGGATCAAATCCTCCGGCAAGAAGTAAAAATCCAGTTACCACAAATGCCAGAAGTGCAGTGCCGATAGGAATTAGCGTTCTAATGATTGTACGCGTGGTAGGCTTTGCAAAAGAAAGGCTCATCACTGTTCACCTTTGGATTTTTGAGAGTTAGAGTCAAGTTTCGATCCACCCATCATGAGTCCCAACTTTTCAACGTCCACCTCAGCCCTTGGAACCATGCCCATTAGTTCTCCCTCATAAAGAACTGTTATGCGGTCACTCAGTGACAGAATTTCTTCCAGCTCGGTAGAAATTAGCAGGATGGCTGCTCCTTTTTTTCTATTTTCTATTAACGTCTGATGAACATATTCTATTGCTCCTACATCCAATCCGTTGGTAGGGTTGTGTACAATGATCAGTTTTGGATTACTAGAAAGTTCGCGAGCCAGTACAATTTTTTGCAGGTTACCTCCCGACAATTGTTTCACTGGAACGTCAATGCTGGGTGTGCGTACGCCAAAATCTGAAACCAGTTTTTTTGCATACTTGTCTATCTCGGATTGGTTCATGAACAGTCCCTTCGAAAAACGAGGGGAGCTGAATTTGTCAAGTACCAAGTTTTCAGAAACTGAATACTCTAGGATTGATCCCACGTGCATGCGATCCTCCGGCGTGTAAGCAACTCCCAAGTTTCTAATTGCTTGTGTAGAAAGTTTGGTGATATCCTTTCCATCCAGTATGATTTTTCCTCCAAGCGCCTTACGCATGCCGGTTAATACTTCTGCAAGTTCTGGTTGACCGTTACCGTCAACACCAGCTATACCTAAAATCTCCCCGCTCTTTACATCAAGAGAGATATCTTTTAGTGCAATCAGATTTCTGTCATTCTTTGCACGCACATTTTTAATTTCTAAAATATTTTTAGTTGAGTCAACTAAATCTTTTTCAAATGATGTTGTCAGCGGTCTGCCAACCATCATGTTGGCTAATTCTTCCTTGTTTGTGTCAGACGTCTTTACGTTTCCAACTACCTTTCCATCCCGAAGGACAGTTACTCTGTCACTAACTTGTATAACTTCGTCTAGTTTGTGCGTAATGAAAATAATCGACAGTCCATCATTAACCATGGATCTGAGAGTTGCAAATAATGAATTAACTTCCTGAGGGCTAAGTACAGATGTCGGCTCGTCCAGAATGAGTATCTCTACGTCACGATAAAGCGCCTTAATAATTTCAACACGCTGCTGTTCACCAACAGATATTTGCCATATCTTTGCTTTGGGATTTACTTGAAGTCCATATTTTTTTGATAAATCCGTTATCTTTTTTTCAGCCGAATCAAAAGGCAGGAAAAATCCTGTTGATTTTAGTCCTAGTAAGACATTCTCTGTAACCGTGTGAGGAGGTGTCAGCATAAAATGCTGGTGTACCATTCCTATCCCAAGATCAATTGCCTCTAACGGTGATTTGATGATTTCACGCTTACCTTGAACGTGAATTTCCCCCTGGTTTGGTTGATACAAGCCATATAGTACGTTCATCAAAGTGCTTTTTCCCGCTCCGTTTTCGCCCAATAGGCCATGTATTTCGCCACGAAAAAGTTCAAAGTTCACATTGTTATTGGCAGACAAATCACCAAACTTCTTGGTGATTTCTTTCATTTCCAATATTTTTGACTTTGAATCAGATGCCATTTCTGAAGTAATGGTGGACCTCTTAAAGAATATTATTGACGTCTGGAAAATTTTGTGTTAGTTAGAAAATTTATTTTTTTAAAATTTTCTTTCCAACCGTCATTATCAAAACAGCTGGTGCAACAAAGTACATACCAATGTTTAGCAAGATTACACCGATTCCATATCCAAGCATCTCTGATTCAGAGTTAATGTCAGCATACTGTAACAAAGTCAAAGATGTCAATAGTGGTGTTAATGCTAGCTTTACTGTCTCTTTGAATGCTGGATTCTCTCTTTCATAATCAGCTATTACCGGGCTGAATGAATAATAAAATTGGTTGAATCCTGTCATGAAACTAGTACCAGACTCTGTTTGGAGTACAGTGTTATCACGAATTTCTCTTAGGAATTGAACCTGTGGTGCCATTTCAGAACCAAATGCTGCGGTAGCTATTAGACAACCACCACCGCCTTCTGAAGCAACTTCAGTTGCTGCAACTGATTCGTCAACAGTTAATGCAGATTCGCCTGCTGCAGTAAATTCAGCCGTAAAAGGTATAACCAAATGACCGTTTTGTATATCCGAAACAATAGCATCTAGATTATTCTTAACATCCTGTGGAACTGCACCTTCATGCTCGTGGAATGGTGCAAGATACACTATGCCGTCTCCAGGTCCACCTGGTCCTGTTTCAATACCAGGCTCTATCATTACGCCTTCAAAGTTTCCTTCATTAGTAATTGTATAGGCCATCTCAAATGATTTCTCAATGTCCAATACAAAAGAAGTGAGTATTGTGTCAGAAGCCCAATCGAGAGTAACGTTTTGATCAAGAACTGCACCAAATGCATATATTCCATGATCTTGTGCTGCCCTAATCATTCCCTGGCCAGCTGTATCAGCTGTATGAAATAGTATGTCGGCACCTTGTGCTATCTGTGCTTCTGCAGCTGCGTTACCCTTTGCTGGGTCATCCCAATCATCAGTCCAAGATACTAATACTTCAACATCAGGATTGGTATACATCGCTCCTGCCTTGAAACCTTCAAAAATGTTGATTAGGTTTGGATATGGCTGTCCGCCAACAAATCCTACAACGTTAGTCTCTGTCAACATACCAGCAAGTGCGCCTAATGGGAATGTACCTTCTTGCTGCAGTGGAGATATGGATGCTACACCAGGTCCAGAAGCATATCCAGTAAATACAAAAATCTTTGTATCTGGGTAATCTGGAGATACAGTCAATGCCGGGTCAGTCCATTGGAAGCCGTGTGCTATAATCAAATCATAATCTTGTTCAGCAAAATCTCTTAGTGTTGATTCAATATCAGGTATGGCCACACTTTCTGCAGTTCCAAGCTCAAAACCATATTTCTCACTGAGATTGGTTGCAGCAGTGTAAGCATTAGTACCCCAGCCTTGGTCACTAAACAAGGCATCTGTAACAAGAGCAACCTTTGTAACTTCTGCATGAGCAGGTGGCAAACTAATGCCTATAACTGCTGTTAAAATTATAATTGATAATAATCCGACGCCAAAGCTGTTTACTTTTGATCGAGCCAAAACGATAAAAGGTATAGAAAAATTGTTTGATATAAAGATGATCCTAAATATTGTTAAAAAAAATTTTTTTAGGGACTCCGTTCAGATGATGCAGTTTTCTCAGCGACTTAAGGATGTGCAGGGAGTTGTTGATGCAGCGATCGTGATGGGAACTGATCTTAATAAAAACACGCTCAAAAACATGGATCTATTAACGGAAGATGGAATTTCTGCTACGGAAAATGATACATTAATCTCTATTAATTGTCAAGATGAAAATTCGTTGAACAATGCTGCTCAGAAGGCAGAACAATTACTTGTATCAGATTCTGCAAAGGAAAAAAATGAATTCAATGATCTTTCTTCAGCACTGGAATCCTTTAGCAATGCAAACATTGCGTCATTGTCAATTCCAGGTCAATTTGTTAAAGACATGGCTGTAGAATTAATAAAAAAACAACTTCATCTCTTTGTTTTTAGTGATCATGTACCGTTGGAAGATGAGATCTACTTGAAAAATCTTGCACTTGAAAACAATGTATTATTCATGGGACCAGAAGCTGGAACAACCATACTCAATGGAACTGTGTTTGGATTTGGAAATAGGATAAGAAAAGGTTCCGTTGGAATCATTGGTGCGTCAGGTACTGGAATTCAAGAGTCAAGCACTTTGATTGATTTGTTTGGCGAGGGTATATCCCATGCAATAGGAGTTGGTGGAAGAGACTTACGGAATGATATTGGTGGAATGATGACTATAAGAGCCATGGAAATTTTTGAAAATGATCCAAACACTGAGGCTGTCTTGCTGGTTTCAAAACCTGTTGACAACGATGTTAGAAATAAAATCATAAACAAAATCAATAATTTCTCAAAGAAAAATTATGTTCTTTGTTTGGTTGGTGATAATGAAAACCGTGAAGATACTGACAAGATAAAATTTTCCAAATCAATTCAGACATCTGTGCTAAAAACTCTGAAATCTCTAAATGGTGACTCCTACAAAAAAATTAGGAATATTATCAGGAGTCAAGTCAGTGAATCTGTTAAGATGGCTGAATCACTTTCCAATAGTTTAAACAATGAACAAAAATTTGTTAGGGGATTTTTTGCTGGTGGTACTCTTTGTTACGAATCTAAAATAATTTTGGAGCAAATGATAGGGAAAATACACTCTAATCTTAGCTCAGACGGTGAGTATTCCATTAAGGGAAATGCATCTAGTAAGGAAAATACTTTGATTGATTTTGGTGAGGAGGAATTTACTTCGGCTAGACCACATCCTATAATTGATCCCTTGCTAAGGAAGAACAGAATTCTTGAGGATGCCAATGATCCAAATGTTGGTGTGATAATTATTGATATAATATGTGGAATTAATGCCGCAAAAAATACTATATCATTTCATGCTGAAACCATAAAAAAAGCTATTGAGATTGCTGAGGAAAATGGTAGAAAATTATCTGTCTTTGCATACATTTGCGGAACAGAAAAGGATGTAAGTGAAAATGAACTCAAGTTGTTGACAGACTCCGGCGCCAAACTTTTTACATCTAACGCTTTGATGAGTTTTGCAGCTGCACTTGTTGTCAACAAACCAGATGAAAACTTGATTAAAAAAATTCGTTCTGAATTTCTAGAGGGAGAATTGTTTTGATACCAAACAATCTTCGAGTAATAAATATCGGCTTGCGGTTTTTTTATCAATCCTTAACGGAACAAAAAGTTGAGACCGCGCATGTCAACTGGGAGCCAAAACCAAAACTTGAAAAAGATATTGAAGATATACTTGATAAAATCGATAGCGATTGATGCATTTTTGTAATCGCTTATATAGCTTTTTGGCTAAATGTCAATATTCTGAATAGTATGGGCAAAAAAAACCAAAATGATTCTAAGAAAATAGTAATCGCACTTGGTGGAAATGCCATTTTGCAAAAAGAACAAATTGGCACACATGAAGAACAGCAAGAAAATATCAAAAAAACGGCAAAAAGTATTGCTTCTGTTGTTCTAGGTAAACACCAGTACAAAGTTTCAGCTATTACTCACGGTAATGGACCACAAGTAGGAAATTTACTCCTACAACAGGAATTTGCAAAGAATATGCCTAACCTACCGATGCACACGGTTATAGCTATGACGCAAGGTCAAATTGGATATATGCTACAACAGGCACTTCAAAACGAGTTTTTAAAATTAAAAAAAAATAAAAGGGTTGTAAGTTTGGTTACTCAAACACTCGTATCCAAAAATGATCCAAAATTTGGTAAAAGTTCTGCAAGTAAGCCTATAGGTCCTTTCCTAACAGAGACTGAGGCAAAAAAGTTAAGGGATAAGACAGGCTATATCGTTAAGAAAGTAAAACCTACTGGAGAAAAAACATGGAGAAGAGTAGTTGCGTCTCCAAAGCCGCTAGAAATTGTTGAATTAGATATATTGAAAGAATTCATTGATGATGATTCCTGTTTACCGATTGCTGGTGGTGGCGGTGGAATACCTGTAATCAAGAGTGGTTCTAGTTTTAAGGGAATAGACTGTGTGGTTGATAAGGATCATGTTGGAGCTTTGATTGCAAAATCTATTGGAGCTTCGGTACTTTTGATTCTAACAGACGTAGACAAAGTAAAATTGAATTATGGCAAGCCGAATGAGAGCGACTTGGATGCCCTAACTGTAAAAACTGCAAAAAAGCTTCTAAAAGAAGGACAGTTTTTGGAAGGAAGTATGAAACCAAAGATACTGGCAATGATAGATTTCTTAGAATCTGGAGGAGATATGGGTATTATCACATCTTTAGACAATGCTCTAGCAGCGTTAAATGGCAAAGCTGGTACAATTATTTCAAAAAATTAAGTTTTGTTAATATTAAATTTCTAAAGTCATTATCAAAAACAAACACCGTAGCTATAATCGCACCTATGCTTGCATCCATACCGCTGGATCTGCCCACTGGAACAAGATCCATTAAAGGAAATTTCGTTTTGTTTTCTCCTGACAATAAAAAATTAACAAACACCTCAAGTGGTTCAATAACAATATCATTCTGAGAATAATCAATGAATTTTTTGCTAGCCCAGTTAGTGTTCCCCATGACAATAAATTTTATGCTCTTATCATTTGAACATAAAAGAATTCTATTCAGACAAAATAAGAAGCCAACTATAAAATCATCACCTGAAGGAGTAAATCCGTTTCCTAACCCAACAATACTTGAAAGTTGGTCTGACAATTTCATCAAATCATGTTTTTGCGTAGATTCTGATATCAATCTGATTGAATCTGATAACTCGTTGAAAAATGGTGAGTGATTGTCAAGAATACTTCCTGAAGTGTCAAGCAGATTCATTTCATCCACAGAAAACAAGATCCTATTACGCAAACCAGATTTTATTCCATGATCTTTTGTTATGGGATAAATTTTCGAGTTTTTAGTATTAAATCCTATAGTTTCTAACTTTAATCCATCTGATGTTTTGATAGCCTTTTTGTTGATACAATCTAATTCCAAAAAATTAACGGGTGGGTTAAGATTCAGATTGATTGGAGCTTTTACATCCTTTGAAGTTAAGCAGATTAAATCATCATCCCTAGTTTTCAAATAAACCGTATTTTCAAAAACTTTTACAGTTTCACCAATTGTATCACCATCAGAATACGATTCTATAAAATTTAGTGCTGATTTTCCAATTGTGTTAATTTCAAAATCCAATACAGATTTCATCAGTAATCTATTTCTTAAGGCTGGCTATGTAAGCACGCCAATCACCGAAATTGGAAATGTCTTTGTAATTTGACTCTGCTGCCTCCCTTGGGAATAATACACCTTTGACTGTGCTCCCATTGTTCAATTTAACATCGCCAAAATATAGGCCAGATGGCTCTCCATTTTTTACCCGCTGAAAGATTTCGTCGTTCATACTGTACATTTCTCCTGCAACTGAAACTCCACCTTCCTCAACTTCAAACATACCAGGATGAATATCATCAATAGAATAAAGACGATAAATTGGAAGAGTGTGAAATTCGCCAAGAAAATTGGCGCCGTCCAAATTTTTATGCAGTGTCAGTCCGCGCATTAACGTACCATTAACAAATAATTCAATTGTCATTAGGTTTCTTTTGGTTTATTGCCTAAAAATAAAGTGTGACTACAATCACATTGTTGCTTGTTGTGCTTCGTGGAACATCTGGCTCTTTGCACAACCTGCTGCAAGCTCATCACCTGCACCCCTTCTCATAAGACCTCTGTAAAGACCATCTTCAAGTTTTTCTCCTTGTCGTTCTTCCCATTCCTCAACAGTAATAGAATATTTCTTTTGGATTCTATCCCTATACCATTCTGGAATTACATTAAATGCACAAAATGGAACGATTCTAAGATCAGGTGTCAGATAATGAATATCACATCTTTGTAATCTTTCAAGATCCTCGTTATACTTGTCTTGGAAGTGCATCATGCCCAAGAAAAGACCTTTAACATGCCAACTGCCTACTGCGTCAAATGATCTTTTCATTAGTATGCTGCTAAACATCTTTGCAAGATCCAAACCTGCTGGTTGTTTATCCTTATCAATGAAACTTTTTAGTTTTCTGACTACTTCCAGCATTGTAAAGTACTTGTTAGCTCCAGAACGAATCTGTTCTGATTTATCCTCAAACAGTTCAAGCATTCCTTGAATGTCACAAAATCGTGTCATTGGAACAAATTTTTTCGTATCTTCATCTTCAAAGACGTATGTACCAGCACCACATGCAAAATGAATTGATAGTTCATACTTTGGTTTGCTTGAAAATGCTTCAATCACGTTTGTAAGTGGCATACAGCTTGGTACTGGCATCCAATCATCAACAGTTACCTGCCCCTGTGTCTGTTCTTCTATCCTTTGAATACAATCAGGAATGGTAATTCTATACTTCTCTCTCTCTTGCTTTCCCATCCTTCCAGTTAATGATACTGGTTGGAAGTTTACTGCGTGAACAATATCCATGTTCTTTTGTGCATATCTAATAATGCCACCAAGCTCATGATCATTAATTGATTTAATTACAGTTGGAACAAATACTACAGTTGTTCCTGTTTTTCTACAAGTATCCAACGCATGTGGAATTTCCCAATGGTTCTTTGGATTGGTTCTTGCCGTCACTCCATCAAAACTAAGATAAAGATTATTACAACCTGCTAATCTAACATCTCTGCCAGCTTCTGGGTCTAATGCATGACGTATTCCATTAGTATTCATTTGTATGTGGTCTACATGCTCTTCTTTCATTATCTTGATCAAATCAGTAATATCTTCTCGTAGCATTGGTTCACCGCCAGTAATCTGCATAGAGTTTCCTGGAATTGGTCTTTCAGCTCTCAGAGTCTTCATCATAGCTCTAACTTGATCTTGGCTTGGTTCATACATGTAGGCTCCTTCAAGTCCTTTCTTTACATAAAAGAAACAATACCAACAAGTAAGATCACATCTGTTTGTAACTATAATATTTGCAAGTCCACTATGAGACAGATGGTTAGAACAAAGCCCACAATTATTTGGGCATGAACATTTGTCTTGCATCATAACGTTTGGTGCATGAGCTCCTTTACCGTCAACCCAATAAGTACTAAATTTCTTATACATATCATAGGAACCAAAGTATAATTCCTCACATTCTCCGTGTGTAGGGCATGTTTTTGACATGTAGACTCTGTTATCTCTTTCAAAGACTTCAGCATCTAAAATCATGTTGCAGTCAGGGCAAATACTCTGAGTGAAACGGATGGTTGATTTTTTGCTTAACGATTTCGCTGATTGATTAGAAATCTGAATTAGTGCCATTGTTAGTGAAAGTTTTAGAAATCAGTATTTAATGAGTTTCATACTATACACCGTTGGAATAGGTGGGTAATTTATAAGGTATTTAGTTATAAAATTAGAACGGCAAAATGAGCATTTCCAATCAAACACGAAAATCGCTGGAAAAAGTTGGTCTGACTAGCTATGAGATCAAAGCTTTTACTTCATTATTAAGAAATGGCGAGCTTAATGCCTTAGACTTGAGCCAGAAATCTACTCTTCCATATTCAAAAATTTATGAAGTTTTGGGTACGTTAGAGGAAAAAGGCTGGGTAGGTTCAGATGAATCAAGACCAACAAGATATTTTGCTAAATCCCCAAACAGTGCGCTACAAACAACAAAACAAAACAACGAAACGGAATTTCTTAAAAATGAGAAAATAATCATGACTGAACTTAGTCCACTATACGAAAAAAGTGGAACAAGTGAACGGCCTGATATCTGGGTTATAACAGGCTACATGAATATAGCAACTAAAATTCTTGAGATTGTAGAATCATGCCGGAAGGAAGTGTTAATTGCAATCCCGAAAGCCGGAGAAGAATTGGTAAAACAAGCATTGCCAAGAATTAGGCAACTACATGATAAAGGTATTAAAATCACTATTCTAACATCTGACAAATTTGACAAAGATGCTATCAAAGGATTAAAACGAGTTTCCACTGTAAAGATCAAGAAAGGGCTCTTTGGTGGTGGTATAATTTCAGATAAGCAGTACGTAGTAATATTATTGGGGCCTGAAGTTAGTCATTCAAGTAGTTCTGAAATTATAGCTATCTGTACAGATCATGCGGCACTATCTGGTTTTGCAAGTGAATACTTTGAATATTTATTAAAAGATACTTCGGAAGTAAAATAATGACAACAAAGGATGATGAAATACTATTTGTCGGAACTGCTGAAGCAGAACACGTTGAAATGTATCTGAAGGCAATTTGGCATATAAAAGAACGAAAAGAGGAGGTAAAAATTAGTACTATTGCAAAAATTCTGAATGTTAGACAGCCAAGTGTTGTCCAAATGTTAAAAAAACTAAATGAAAAACAATTGGTGGAATATAACAAAGCTGGAGTAATCCTTACTGAAAACGGTGAGAATATCGGTTCAAGTATGATGAGAAACAGCAGGCTACTTGAAGTGTTGATGGATAGTGCGCTTAAGGTGGAAATTGATGAGGAAATGGTGTGTGGAATAGAACATCATATGAACAAGCAATTTACGGATGCTTTATGTACTATGCTAAATCATCCACGAAAATGCCCACATAATCATGAAATTCCTTTAGGAGCATGTTGTGCCAAAAATGAAACAGGTTAGACATAACTTGTTTTATTATATTACAGATAATATTACGAAATATAGAGTGATTAAATTTTGACATGCTTTTGCGGATGTGAAAATTTTGAAAAAAACCCGAATGGTAGATATCTTGCATGTGTAAAATGTGGTCATGGACGACAAAATCACGATGATGAATTTCGGGCATCTGCAAGGATGAATGAAGAATTGTCACAAAAACGTGATAGTGATTTTGGTTAAATTATCTTCAAATATTTCATAAATACCAAGTCGCAGGCTCAGAACTCAAGATCCTCATCATCTAGTCAAAGGGACAAGCTCATCAATGCCTGCAAGACTTGTTTAAGTAAATACTAATTGAATCTTTCAAGAAGCTTGATAAATAACGACGAATATTGTATCAGAAATGGTAAAAATAGATGCTACTACATCATTGGAAAACTTTCGTAGATTTACGTTAGTAAGCACTTGTAGCTCATTTGCTCCGCAGAGTTATACGGAAGATGCAGAAGTTTTTCCAGAGCGTGAGGAAAGCCTAGGTTCCATATACGTTGAAGCTGCTGATAAAGTGACTTTAAAGAAGATCAGAGATATCACATTTGTGAATGCGAGAGATGTTTTAGGAATAATCTATAATTCAAAAACCGGAAATACAAATCTTAAGTGGCGCCAGATTAGACATAATAGTGGTAAAGTTATCGGAGAGGCTTCATCAAATTCTCTTGTAAATTTGGTACAAAGTGGTGTTATTACCCGTGAATGGGTAGAAAAATACGTTCAAAAAATGACGCAAGAAAATTGAAAAGTTTTGTTTCAACATAGGAAGAATAGATATGCTAACAAAGATTATTGATAATAATTCAATATCATGTATACCAGAAGATTCTGATGATCTGATTATACTTCGCCGAATAATAAAAAAAGGTGATATAATTGTTGGTGAGACCACTCGTGTTATCAAACAAGAAAAGGATTTTGCAAGACCTGACAAAGGGGAACGAATTAAGATTAGATTGTCACTTGATGTTGAAAAAATATCTCTGGATGATGTGTTAGATAGAATACGTGTAGGTGGAATGATTAAGGAATCAAACAACGAATCAATTCCGCACGGCTCACATCACTCGTTTATTATTAAAATTGATCAGGCATTTAACATAATCAAAAAGAAATGGACATCAGTAGAAAAAAAACTCCTCAAAACCAATAATCAAAACCTGGCATTTATCTTAATTGCAATAGATACCAGTGATTGTGGTATTGGAAAACTTAAGGGAACACACCTACACATACTACAAAATATTTATTCTGGTTCTAGCGGAAAGCGATATAAAACAAATTTTAAAATTGAAAATTTCTTTGATGAAATTTCAAAAGCTTTGTTATCAGTTGTAAGAACTAATGAACAAATCATAATCTTTGGACCGGGTGAAACAAAAAATAGATTTGCAAACTTTCTTGGAAAGACACAGATGGGACAGAATCATCAAGTAAAAGTAGTTGAGGGTATTGATTCAGGTGGAGAAGACGGTATTCATTTATTTACTAAATCCAAATCAATGAAGGAGATAATTTCAAACAGTAAGCTTGCGAAAGTCTCTGATATAATAGATGAAGTAATGTTTCTTGCCAACAAAAAAAGCCGTAAATTCACGATGGGTCTTGAAGAGACTAGGAAAGCAAATCAATACGGTGCAATAGACTCACTTATTTTTTCTGAAAAGGTAATTCAAAGTAACAATGAACAAGAGGTTATAGATTTTCTTAACGATGTTGAATCGAAAGGCAGTAGTATTTATGGTGTGGACGCTACTACTGATGCCGGACTAAGAGTAACAGGACTTGGCGGTATTATTTCAATTCTAAGATTTGCAGTAGAAGGCTAACGAGTAGAATCTGCCAACCAATTTAGATATGGTTGGTTAATCGAATCCACATTAATTTCTGCAATTTCTGGAATGTCATACGGGTGAAGTTTCCTCAGTTCTTTTCCTAGTAATGCCAGATTTTTTTTGGTAGTTTTGAAAAGTGCTAGATATTCAGACTGATTTTCAATCTTTCTTTTCCATGTATAAACAGATGAAATCTTGATGATATTAACACACGCAGCCAGTTTTTTCTCTACCAGTTGGTTGGCAATCTTTGTAATTGATTGTTTATCAGGAAATGTTGATACAATAATCGCTGGTTTCACAGTAACCGATAAATTTACGTGATTAAAAAAAGTAGCAATCGATTTGGCACTTGACTTTCTTACGGAAAATGCGATAATTTATGTTCTTATTGCGTGGGTTGTTATCTTAATTATAGCAAAATCTCTAAAACTGGAAAAACATGGTTTTACGATAAAGGCCTACAGCCTCACATACAAAAATACTCAAGTTCAGTCTGTGCTTTCAAAAATGTTAACTAGAACTAGACGAGGGATTCGAATTTTTGCTGATGTTAGTGTAGTAGCAGGATTTTTGATGATGGGATTTGCATTTTGGTTTTTGCTTTCAAACATTTCAAACTATTTTGTAGAGCCAACTGAGTTTGCTGAACTAACTGTACTGATACCTGGTGTTACACTAACTTCTGCTTCTGCCATATTGTATTTTCTATTATCTATTCCAATAGTTCTTGTCATTCACGAAGGTGCTCATGGTATAGTAGCTTCTCTAGAAAAAATAAAGATCAAGACTGGAGGGTTTGCCATTTTCATTGCACTGTTTGCAGGATTTGTGGAACCAGATGAGAAGGAATTTGATAAAGCAAAAAAAATATCAAGGCTTAGGGTTATAGGAGCAGGAGCAACTTCAAATGTCATCTTTGCATTTGCGTTAGGAGTAATTTTATTAACAAACCCATTATTTGCGTTGATTTTACCAGAACCGTTTTTGGAGTGGTTTTATGAAGCACCAGATGGCGTGAGCATAATTTCAATTATTGAAGGTAGTGGTGCGGAAAAAGCAGGTCTACAAAAAAATGATGTAATAATAGGAATAGAAGGCGTACCCATTATAACTCCTTTAGATTTTCAAAAAGTTGATCTGAAACCCGGAGATACTGTTACTGTTACAGTAAAAAGAGATGGACAACAGTTACAATTCCCTGTTGAGATCATGTCTTCTCCTGATGATCCTGACAAGGGTCTAGTTGGCATTATGAGAGATAACGCGTTTTACAAACCAGTTTACAATCTCATAGAATGGGATCCTCAAGTATCTATGTTTCTACTTTGGCTATGGATGATTTCATTTTTTATTGGAATCATCAACATGCTTCCGTTGCCTATACTTGATGGTGGGAAGTTTATCTACACTATTATTGAGAAGAAAGCATCCGAGGTAAAAATTAATGCAATTATGTTTTCGATTTATGGAGTTACTTTCACGATATTTGGTCTTAATATTGCATTATCTTATATGAAATCTGGTTGGTTTACGATTTAATGTTGATTTTAGAATAAATTTAGAAAACAAGAAGATATTAGGCAAGAATTTTTTTAAAAATCATGAAATGTGATAAGTGTGAAAACACATCAGTATACTCTAGAAAGTATTCTGGAGAAAATCTTTGTTCTGAATGTTTTTCTAATTCCATTTTGCACAAGATTGCTAGAACAATCTCAAAATATAAGATGATAAAAAATAATGAACTTGTTTGTGTGGCTGTTTCTGGAGGAAAAGATTCTCTTGTATTATTAGATGTTTTAAATAAAATGTCAAAAACCCATAATTTTAGGCTGTCTGCTGTAACCATTGATGAGGGAATTACGGGATATAGAGATGAGGCACTTGAGATTGTCAAAAACTTTTGTTCACAATTAAAAATTGGATACAAAACCTTCTCATACAAAGAACTGTTTGATCTTACCTTGGAAGAGTCATTACATCTAAGAAGTGAACAGAAACTTTCTTCATGTTCAATCTGTGGGACATTTAGAAGACGGGCCTTGGATCACGCAGCACAAACAATTAACGCGGATGTTATTGCAACAGGTCATAATTTGGACGATGTTCTCCAAACGTTTCTTATTAACGCTCTATCAGGTGATGTTAGCAAGATTGGTTGGATGAATCCTGATAGATCTTCAAACAAACTAAAAAAGATCAAGCCATTATGTGAGGTTTATGAATCTGAGATTGTCTTTTATGCATTTATAAATAATCTGCCCTTTCAAACTGAGCCATGTCCACATATGGATGAGGGTATTAGAACTGAGATCCGTGAGTTTCTAAATTCACTTGAATCAAATCATCACGGAATCAAAAATAATATGTACAATTCAGTTTTAAAACTTTCTGAAATTACTAAAAAAGCTAATCAAAAAGAAAAACGAATTTGTTTAGTTTGTGGAAATGAATGTACTGGTAAGATTTGTTCTGTGTGTAATATGATAACGCGTTTAACAAACGATTGATCCTAATTCAAATATAACACTAGTTTGTATTATGAACGGTAGTAGGTAGGATTGGGGTGCCAGCCGTGCCCTGTTCTGAAACCGGCTATATGCAGAGATCAGTAACTGCTGGATAAATCTCTAGATTGGCAATTCCCGCTTGGTATGCGGAAATGAAATCACGCCGAGGCGGGTGGTTGTAGGACTGGAATCATCCGAAGGGATGAACTCTAAGACTGAACCATTGAAAGGGATCAGGTCCGGGAGGGAGCAATCCTAAGATGGAACATCCACGCTTCCTCGTCAACGTGGCGGATCTTGTATGCCTTGAAACGGGGTTATCGTTCTAGTCTGGAACCAGCAGGGCTACTACCGTTTGTGTTTCAATGCTAAAAATATCTTATGGTAAACATGTCATAGTTTAATAAATTGAATTATGAATTATGTTTATGATGCTAAAATTAACCATGAAGGATATACTTAAACAGAAAACTTTTGCGTTTATTGCTATAGCTTCTGGAGCTATATTGGGACTTGTTTACTATTTTCTTACCTTATCAAGTGCTGTAAACCACAACTTAGTTTCTCTTGTTGTTAGCCCTGAGTATCTAGCAGCCTCTATTGGACTAACATTTATGGTAGCAATTCTAGGTGGGATCAATATTGCACTAGTTGTATACAACATAAAGACACAAAGAATGAATTTACAAAAGGGTGGAACATCAGCAATATTTGGTGGTGCACTTGCTGCGTTTACACCTGGATGCCCGGCGTGTACAACATCACTTACTGCAGTCTTAGGAATTGTGGGTGGACTGGCAATTTTCCCACTTCAAGGCTTGGAGCTTAAGTTTGTGTCTATAGCTGCATTATCATTTTCAATCTGGTGGGCAATGCGAAACATAAACAAAGCCAGTTGTTGCACGATGGAAAATAACTAAAATTAGATTTCAGATTAGAATACTTGTAATATACATGATTATCATTCCTACAGCAATACCAGCCAATACTGAACTGTTTGAAAGTTTGCCCTCTTCATTCTGTATCCATCTCATTATTGAAACAATTACCTGAAATATCGCTCCAGTTCCTATTGCTAAAAATATAACAGCTGCCAAAGGCGAATAAACAAATCCACCAACCCATGCACCAAAAATTGCAGGAACACCAGCAATCATTCCCATCGCTGCAAGTCTTCCAATCATCAGCTTTGTGCGAGCCATGGGCGCTGCGATGGCAAATCCTTCTGTGGTGTTATGTAGTGCAAATCCAACAATCAAGAAAGCGCCTAGTGCAGCTTCGCCCAGTACAATTGCAGCGCCAATAGCTAAACCCTCCCCAAAGTTATGCAAGCCTATTCCAATAGCGATCATCAATGCAATTGCCACAGGACCAGCAAGTTTTGACGCGCCTGCACGTTTCTTGAGTTTTTCACCTACGTAATTAAGACCAAGAAATGATACCACAGCAACCGTGGCAACTAACAGGATGCCATTGAAAATATCTGACAGATTATTGGCAGAGATTTCAATTGCTTCCTCAGCAGTGCTAACTCCTAGGAAAAGTAAAAGACCTACAGTAAGTGCCAAGAAGAATTTGTACTTACTACGGCTAAGTTTCGAAATAAATGGAAACCAAAGAAGGCCTATCAATACAGGAAGAATCCCAACATATGTTCCTATTAGAGCAAAATATGATATCATTTCAGCAGTAGGCTGAATCGATGGTGCAGCTACATCAACTTGCTTTTCAAATCTTGTTCCATCACCTACAGTAAGTCCTACAGCATATGGCTCTCCCTCGTTCCATTCAAATGGTATTCGAACAACTGCTGACTCGAATCGTTCAAGATGCTTGTCTGGTTCTATAGCAGCAGGATATATTCTATCATTAATGTCCGCCATAACAATGTCAACAGCAATAGGTCCAGTATTTCGTACAGTTGCAATTATTTCCGAGTCAACGAATTCAACTTTCTCAATAGATATTTCCGGTAATACAACGCCAAATTCAATAAGTTCAGAGCCCGGACCAAAAACATATCCAATCATTACAGCTAACAAGAGAAAAGGAATGATCACACTAACTGCTGTTTTTGTTCTAGATGATCTCTTAACTTCCATAAGCATATCCTTCCATGCTTGGTTGGGAACTATCTTTTGCATAGAAAATACCTGACCATCCCTTCTCAGAAAATTCGGTCAAGTGTGCATGAAACATGTATCTTCCCGTATATTCATATTCAAACTCTAGAATTCCCCTTTCACTTTGTGAAAATGTAGTCATGTCAGTAAACTCTGATGGAACAATATCAGTGCCAGTTGGATAGTATTTGTACAATGTTCCGTGTAAATGGAAATTGTTGATAGGATCTAATCCTACCATGTTTACAACATAAACTCGGATTAGTTCATTCGTGCTAACCTGGATGGGGTGGTGCTGATAGTAAAATGGAATAGTGTTTGCAGCATATAGATTATTTTCACCATCAAAGTCAGTATCAAATCCGTTTAGCATCATAACCATTTCATCAGCTTGTTGTCTTCCGTCCTTTGGATCTACGATAAAGATACCATAAAGTCCATGACCAATGTGCTCTTCAACTGGCATTACATGACAATGATATGGATGGACACCAACAGGACCTGCTATGAATTCGTAAGTAAACTGACCGCCATTAGAGCCAACTATCTCAAATATACCATCCATCTCAGCTGGATGATTTCCATGAAAGTGGATTGTGTGCTCCTTGCTACCGTTGTTAGTAAAATGAATCCTTACCAGGTCACCCTCTGTAGCACGAATTGTTGGTCCAGGAACCTGCCCATTAAATGTCCAGACATTATAAAATATGCCAGGCGCGATTTCCATTATTTTATCATCCTCAGCTATAATAGTAAACTCACGAAGTATTGTACCATCTTCTAACTGTGAAACTTTGCCATAGTCAAATTCTCGCAAATATTTTTCCGGATCAAATTCAACTTCCTGAATTGTATAAACAGGATCTAATACATCACCAGTGGTTTGTACTACCGCACCAGTATGTGTTACAAAAATTTCTGGCTGTTCTTGGGCAGTAATATCCAAACCAGGAAAAGCAAGATATCCTATAAAACCCAATGAAACTACGGCTATAACTACAGCCATTTTTTGGCCAGTTGAGAACACGTATGCTTCACTATTTGGCAATATTTAAAATTTAGCCAAGGCTAAGTTTTTTAGTCGATCATAATTTTTTTAGAGAAGCATAATTTTTCTCATTATCAGCAATTTACAGAAATCTGGTAAAATCGTTTTTAAAAAGTAATTAAGATCAGATCTTATGGAAATGAATTCGACAAAAATATGCCTGTTTTTGACCTGTTTGATGGTAATTCCTATTTCTCAAGCCTATGGACATGGTTTTGGCATTGATACTACAGCACCTTTGAATTATGAAGATAGAAAAATTGTCATCTCAGTTGAGATGTTCCCCATGTATTTTGATGATACACGGGATACAAAGATCCGTGTTCATGCTTATGACAAGATGACGGAAGAAGGCATTTCAAATGCTACGATTCTTCTTAGCATTTACAAAAATAATGAGAAAATTTTCCAAGATTCCATGATTTCCACAAATGGAGAATTAATTATTGATGTAGAGAAATATGACTATTTGACTCCGTACTTCAAATCTGGTGGATTATACCATTACAAGATGGACATAATATCACTTGATGGGTCTGACGACGCTGCAGACTATCTTTCTGGATATACTGCAGACGTGAGCGTGGCTGATACGACCTATCACAAATTTAAAAATACAAAAAACATTGATACGGAATTTAGACACAAATCCTACTATGATGTAATTTCAAATTTTGTCTACGAGCCATCTCAGAAAACCATAACATTTGAGATGCCATTTGACTGGGAGGGGAAAAACATCTCACATATTCAAGTTGTTCACGAAGAAGTGTTTTTCTCAAAGGATCTTACTGAGCTCATATCATCCAACTATGATGCCAAGATAAACGGAATAGATGTTTTTAAATCGAATATACAAATCGATGACTATTCCGATGAGGATGGTAGAATCGTTCATTTTATTTTATTACAAGACCATGTCAAGTTTTTCAAGAATACCATAAAAAAGGAACTTTCTAAGCAAGCAATGGAACCACTGCCTGATAAAATGTACTTTGAGTTAATCCCAAACAACGAAATAACTTTTCCAATATCTGTTCTAACTATAAATGGTGACTACCAAGTTGATTTATCCTGGGATCCGAAGGAAATTCTGCCTGATTCGGAAACCAGATTTATCTATACAATTAGGGATGGCGTTAGCCTTGATCTGCTATATAATTCTAATTTTGATTTTATAGTATCCAAGGATAACAAGCAAATCCACAAAAGTTCCGAGTCTGCAAGAATTGGCGGTGGGTTTGTAGATTTTGTATTTCCTGCGGATGGCACATATACTATAACGTTTGATAAAATTAGAGGGACTAAGATTTTTACCTCATACACTGTTATTGTAGATTCATCGCAGGTTAGCAAGTTATCCATACCTGATTGGATCAAAAACAATGCAGGATGGTGGGCTGATGGACAGATTGACGATGGTTCGTTTGTATCAGGACTTCAGTGGCTTATCTCAAACGGTATAATGAGCATACCACCAACAGAGCAGGGAGCAGGTTCTGACGATGCAATTCCCAGCTGGATCAAAAACAATGCAGGATGGTGGGCTGATGGACAGATTGACGATGGTTCGTTTGTATCAGGACTTCAGTGGCTTATCTCAAACGGTATAATGAAAGTTGGTTAAAGGAAAAAATTCATCAGAAACCTTTTTCGTTTAGAATCAAGCCCAATAATGCGGCTCGGGTATACTTTCCATATTCAGCTTGCTCAAAATACCTAGCCTGCTTTGTACTATCTACATCAACAGAAATTTCATCAACACGCGGTAGTGGATGCATTATGATAGCGTCGTCCTTCATCTTCTTTACCATGGCAGAGTCAATGACATAACTGCCCTTGACTTTAACATACTCTTCCTCATCAGGAAATCTTTCCTTTTGAATCCTAGTAACATAGAGCACATCTAAATCACTAATGTATTCATCCAAGTTGGTGGATTCTGTATATGATATTTGCTTTTTAATATCATAAATAGTGTCAGAGCGAACTCGAAGGGATTCAGGTGAGATGAGGTGCACATCTACGTCATAATTACGCAGAGCATACAAGAACGAGTAAACAGTTCTTCCATATTTTAGATCTCCTGTTATTCCTATTTTAAGACCGTCAATCTTTTTCTTTTCTTTTCTAATTGTAAATAAATCCAGAATTGTCTGTGTAGGATGTTCCTCTGTTCCACTCCCCGCGTTTATGACAGGTTTGTCAGCAACTTCCGCTGCAAATCTACTAGAACCATCTAACGAATGCCTTAAAACCAACACATCGACATAGGCGGAAAGTACTTTTACAGTGTCAGCAAGAGTTTCTCCTTTTTTAACTGATGAAGTTACTACATCACTTATTCCAAGTGATGTTCCGCCAATCAGTGCCATGGCGGCTTCAAAACTCAGGCGAGTTCTGGTACTTGCCTCAAAAAACATGTATCCAAGTACCATACCTCTAGCAATCTCAGATCTTTGGCTTCTACTCATACCCATGATTTTGTCTACGCTGTCGAAAACTGATTCAAATTCACGTTTTTCAAAATCCTTCACAGAAATGATGTTTTTTCCAAAAAACTCATTCATCTATTGAATAATATGTAAGGTCTAATACAAACTATTCTAATGGAGGAGGAGACTGGCCTCATAGTCACACGCATAAAGAATGGCACAGTCATTGATCATATTGATGGTGGGAAAGGCCTTCATGTTCTGGAAGCCTTAGAAATTAATGGAAAAGAAGGTGATGTTATAACAATAGCTCTGAATGTACCAAGTGGAAAATTAAAAAAGAAGGATATTATCAAACTTGAAAACAAATTCTTAGAGGAAGATGACACAAACAAGCTTGCTGTCATAGCACCATCATCCACTATAAACATCATAAAAAATTCTCAACTTGCTGAGAAAAGACTTGTTTCGTTACCAGATCAAATAACCCGAATATTTAGGTGCTCTAATCCGGCTTGTATTACAAACAGCAAGGAACATCTTGAATCAGTTATTGATGTAGTTGATAAAGACAACCTCGTGTTAAAATGTAGGTACTGTAGTCGCTTCTTGGATATAAGCCAGCTTTAGATATTCCTAACTTGGTTTCTAATTATAATCAGACAGTTAGATGCATTTGCCTTTTCATGCAAGAATGCAGAATCCACACATAAGGGGAGCATCGTGAGGATCCTGCAATCTGCGTATTTGTGTTGCGAGATTAATTGATTACCAAAATAGTAAATTTTCTGCCACTATTTTGTGAAAAATTGAGCAAGTTTTGAAATTTCTCTATTTAACCTTTAGTTTCGGTTTGTCTTGTTTTTTCACTTCTTGTTGTTCTGAATGATATAGTCCTTCCGTAAATCTTCGTAAGGATCCAAATGGTTTGAATGCTTTACCGTTACCACGGTAAAACTTGGAGAAGTACTCAACGTAAACCAACCTCGCACCTTGTATTCCAGGTTCAAAGACTCCAATGATTATGTTGAACAAATGTCCTATGAATAATATCATTGTACCAAGAATAACTAATGGAATTCCTATGTTAATCGATTTTAAGAAAACGTAGTCTATTGTATGAGCAAGTATAACAGATGCTAGTAAAATTCCAATCAGTCTTGTATAGGAAAGAATGTGACTAATGATCGTTGCTACTTCCATTAATGCCATAACTTTCATAGGTCCTTTACTCTTATCACAAGCAACCATTAATGCGATACCTCCAAAAATTAATCCGTAGTACATGTATGCTATTGGATTAACTTCAACCAGTCTATCCCATGTTGGGTTAATAGCAGCGCCACTTATGAGAGCAAG
>JOTC01000003.1:0-10642 GCA_000746705.1 Marine Group I thaumarchaeote SCGC AAA799-O18
ATGCCTTGTATTACTACAAAGACTCGCATGGCTTAGTATCAATCCGATAGCAGTCAGGTCCGGCAGGATCAACCGGATTCTGAATCATCAAAGTACAAATTGTACAAATTATTGGAAATTGACGGAATGCACATAATCTTCACATTTCAGATATGATAATTCAATCAAATCCTCATTTTGTATGCGTAACTGGAGGCTTGTAAATCATAAAATGGTCCAATACCATACTTCATCACAAGCGCCGCTCTTGCGTTACGTATGCAAATGAAGAAATCAATTGAATACATATAAACCATTCAAAAAAAAGATGGTTTCTGCGATCAGTAATATACCAACAAATGTAGAGGGTAGAAATGCTGAAAAATGATTTGAAGGTTTATAAAAAAAATACAAGAAAGTCAGAAGAATTTTTCAAAAAATCAAGAATATTACATGTTAATGGTGTTCATCACAACATTAGATTCTTTGAGCCTTATCCATTTGTAGCAAAATCATCCAAGGGAAAGTTCCTAATTGATTTGGATTCCAACAAATATGTTGATTACTGGATGGGTCACTGGAGTCTCATCCTTGGGCATTCACCAAAAAATGTTCGAACTGATACAAAAAAACAACTGGATAAAGGTTGGATGCATGGAACTTTAAGCAAAAATTCAATCAACTTATCAGAAAAAATTTCAAAGGCAGTTCCCGTTGCTGAAAAAATCCGCTATGCATCAACTGGAACAGAAGCAACTATGTACGCTGTTAGACTTGCCAGAACTGCAACTAAAAGAAAAATCATAGCAAAGATTGATGGTGGTTGGCACGGTTATACTACTGACTTGCTTAAATCAGTAAATTGGCCATTCAAGAAATCTGAAAGCTGTGGAATAGTTGAAGAAAAGTACATTGTCTCATTACCATATAATGACTTGATAAACTCACTTAGTATTTTGAAGTCAAAATGTAGTGATTTAGCCGCAGTTATTGTAGAACCAGTTCTTGGTGGAGGTGGATGCATTCCAGCAACAAAAGAATACTTAGCTGGAATAGAGGAATTTTGNATGTGTTAAATGTAACAAAGAAATTACGATATAGGTTATATGTGTAGAATCTTGAATTTTTTTAATGGCAAAGACCTGGAAATATAGTTGGTGGGGGGTTTCCGATTGGCGTTATTTGTGGTAAAAATGAATTTATGGACTATGCAAATACATCAGAATTCTCAAAATCAAACCGTGCATATATTGGAGGTGGAACTTTCTCAGCAAACCCACTTACAATGGCAGCTGGAAATTCAACGCTTAGAACAATCAAAAGCAAGGGTAACTCATTTTATAGAAAATTAAATAATCTTGGTTCTGAAACTAGAAAAATGTTGGATAAAAAATTTGATGGGCAAGTAATTACAACTGGGTCTGGTTCATTATTTCTAACACATTTTCTATCTGCATCAATCTCTGAAATAAAAAATGCAACCGATGCTGCAAAATGCAATATAATAAAGCTACATGATTATCATTTTCATATGATCGCTAACGATGGAATTTTCTTTTTACCTGGAAAACTAGGTGCGTTTTCTGCTGTGCACACAAAAACTGATATAAAAAATATAGCAAAATCTACGGATAAATTCCTTACAAAGTTTAAAAATAAATCTGGATAGTGTAAACTGATTTCAATGATATTTTTTTCTGCTAAAGAGAAAACAGAAGATTTGATTTACCAAGCAATGTCACTTATGGAAAAAGGACAGCCAAAAACGGCAGTTCCAATATTCAAAAAAATTCTAAAGAATGAGCCAACAAACACTACTGCGCTGTATAATCTTGGTCTAGCATTAAACCAACTAAAAAAATATCAGGATGCAATAACCTGTTTTGAGAAAGTAACTGATATTAATCCTAAATATATTGCTGCGATTAATAATAGAGGAATTGCACTTGCTGAATTAGGTAACACTGATGGGGCTCTTGAATATTACAATAAGGCAATTGAAATAGATCCAAAATACGCACCTGCACATTACAATAAGGGAGTGCTTTATGACAAATTGTTACAACATGAAAATGCGATTCAAAGTTTGGATGAAGCGATAAAATCTGATTCTGGAAATGTGAATACTGCATTTTACAAGGGTATAGTACTGGGAAAGATGAAAAAACATGAAGAGGCTTTAAATTGTTTTGAAAATATTTATCGAAAGCATCCAAAACATATGGATGCATTCTTTCATAAAGGAATTGAATTAGCAGAATTAGGCAAGCATGAAAGAGCGTTAGAAATTTTTGATAAACTTCTACATATACACGAAGATAACGTAAACGTAATCTATGCAATGGCACGTAGTCATGCTGCTACCTATAATGTAGATAGAGCACTGTATCTATTAGAACAAGCAATTAAAAAAGATCGGAAATCAATTAAAAAATGGGCTATTGAGGATGAATTTTTTGATTCGCTACAAGACGATCCAAAGTTCATAAAACTAGTAAAATAATATCACAGAACTTTTTTTCTTATGCCATCAATTCTCATTATACGCACATTTTTTTTAGGTCCGATTAATCTAGCTTCATAAATCGGTACGTACAATTCAATTATTTCATCTATAGTAGTCTTTTCTTCCAAATTACGTCTACCGACTGAAACAGATTTTTTTAATTTGTCAATCAATCTTTTAGCTGCAGCGTCATAAGTAATTTCTGGTTTTTTCACATTGTTTTTTGTTTTTTCTAATGTACGTCTTGGATAACTCTCAATAAACTTCTTGCTTATTTTGTAAGGCATTTTAATTTCCTTTCCATGGTGATCAAATGCAACTTCTTTTTCTTCTTCCAAAAATACATGTTCTTCTAATTCTAAGTCAATTTGACTTTTTTTTCTTGTACTCGACTTTATTTTAGTACTCAATTTGCCAATCACACCTTTTCCTTGTTTTGTAGGAAATGTATAACCACCAATAATTACTTCCTTAACATCAGGATTAACATTAATTGTATGGATAACCTTCCTGTAAAAGTTTGCACTGTATTTTCCTGATAAAATTAAAAATGCCTCGTAAGATAGTTTTAGTGAATGTACATGCACATCAGTTTTTTTTGGTTTTTGTAACATGCTTCTAAAACGAGATGTTTTTCTATTTTCAACAATTTGCTCCGTCTCCTCCAAATCTAATACCGGTCTTAAAACCACTGTTTTAACTGTGTAAACCAAGTAACTAAATCTAACATCACATTGTTATAAACAATAGTTTTTATGATTACATATTCTATCGCTAGTACTAATGAAAAAAAGTAATATTTTATCTTCACCCGTAAAAAAAGTCAAGGTAAATTATTTTACTGGTCCAGTAAAACTACATGAAATTTCTGGTATAACAAAACCAATCGAACATGACATGTATCATGTCATATTCAGAAATTCAGCCAGAACTAAACTTCATTATCATACAGGTGGTCAACTTCTTATAGTAACTAAAGGAAATGGTAGTTTGGTTTTCTATAATAAAAAAAGTAGTGGTGTTTCAAAATTTCGAATTTCAAGAACAAAAATGATAAATCTTAATTATGGTGACACAGTTTACATCCCTGCAAAAATGTTGCATACACATGGATCTGTAAAAAAGAATCAAATATTCTCTCATATTGCCTTAAATTTCCATCCAACAAAATATACCAAACCGCGAACGATTTGGTTCGAGTCAGATCTAAGATCAATTGTTACAGGTAAAATTGATTAAAATTTAGTGAAAAACACAATTTTATGTAAAATATGGCTGATAATTTTCATAAAATACTTTTTAAAACATCTGTTTGTTGAGAATTCATGAACGCTAAACGTGCAAATCAAATTTTAATGCTTGATACAGATGCTTCCTTTGATGATATCAGATACGCATATAGAAAACTAGTGCTAGATTTACATCCGGATAAAAATAAAAACGAAGCAAAGGGGGAGAAATTTAAAATTGTTTCAGAAGCTTATCATTATTTAAAAAAGCAACATAAACAAAAAAATTCTAAATATCAAAATACTAGAAAACAACAAAAAAATAACTATAATGAACATAATTCAGAGGGAGATTGGAGTAAATTTACAAAAGATTTTGAAACAAATCAAGAATTTTGGAACCAATACGAAAAAGCGTTTTGGGATGATTACAAATTAAATGCTGATAAAAAATCTGATACAAATCACTTTAAAAATCCGTTCTGGGATGAAGTTAAACAAAATATCAATAGTAAATCTGAAAAGACTGATTTCAAAAAACAGCATAATACACATGCACACAATCTTTTCGTAGAAATAGACAAAAGTCTATGTATAGGTTGTTGCAGTTGTGAAACAATTGCTCCAAATGTTTTCTCTGTAGACAAACTGAAGCATATAAATCCAAAATCTAATGTTCATAATTTACATGGAGCAAATGAAGAAAAGATTATGGATGCTGCGGAAACATGCCCGACCAAGGCAATACTAGTAGATGAAAAAAATTCTGGGAAAAGAATATTCCCACGATAATCAACTTTCCTTTATCTTTGCATATAATTCTTCAAATTCTTTATCAGAAAGTTTCGGTCTATTTTTGAACATACTATGTACAGGACCAGCTGAATCACCAGATTGACGTGGTATCAAATGAACATGAACATGCGGTATCTCTTGACCGCTTTTTTTACCGTTATGAATTGCCAGTAAAGTAGATCCAGTAATTTTATCGACACTAGAGACTATTTTATGTAACATACCAAACAAATCCATATTATCATCATACGTCATATCTTGAACCTTTTCATAATGCCTCTTAGGAATTACCAATGTATGTCCACGTGATAGTGGAAATGCATCTAAAAATGCAATGGAATTACTAGTTTCAGAAATTATTTTGGCTGGAATTTCTCTTTTGGCAATCTTACAAAAAATACAATCCATGTTTTTATAATAATTTTCTAATCTATAAAATAAATGATTAAGGATTTACAATTTCCGCATATGCAAGTCCCTGACCATATTTTATAGTAACCACATCGCCAATATTGTGACTACAGTTATCTATTGTTTTAGGTATATTATCTGAAGTGTCAACATAGCATTTTCCTCTTTCATTTAACATTATTACAACTTCCTCATAGACATCAGCCCGGATTAAATTCCAAAATGGGAATACTACTGTAGCTATAACCAACCCAGCAGCAACAAATGCAACTAGGAAAGTAATACCATATTTCTTTGAATCATGCATTTCCATATTATTGATCAACTTTTCATATTGAATGGAGTTACCACAGTCCGCCTTCGCCTGGACTACCACCAGCAGTATCATCCATTTTTTTTTCTGGAACATTAGCATGTGCCTTCTTTTTATGTCGCTCCAAGCGCTCAGGTGTAGGTAACTCTAGATTACAAACATCACATTTTGTTTCATTCTTGTTTTTTTTGCTAAACAAGCCCATATATTGCATAATCATGAGACACATTATAAAGGATATTAATTTTCTTGAACGATATGAGTGTTGAAGAAATCAAAAGCATCACTGTATTAGGTTCTGGAATAATGGGACATGGAATTTCTCAAGTTTCTGCAATGGCTGGATATAATGTAGTATTGAGGGATATTGAGCAAAAATTCTTAGACAAAGCAATGGAGAAAATCAAATGGAGTTTAGATAAACTTGTATCAAAAGGAAAGATCTCCGACAATGAACGTAATAAAATAATTTCTAGAATAAGGCCAATAGTAGATTTGAATGATGCAGTAAAGGATAGTGATTTAGTTATTGAAGCAGTGCCAGAAATAATGGACCTTAAAAAAAAAGTATACGCAGAACTTGATAATGTTGCTGATGACGACGTTATCTTTGCGTCTAATACTAGTACATTACCAATCACAGAAATTGCAAACACGATTTCAAGACCTGAGAGATTTATAGGTATACACTTTTTCAATCCACCTCAATTAATGAAGCTAGTTGAAGTAATACCAGGCCAAAATACCCAGGACAGTATTGTAGATCTTACAATTGATTTTGTAAAATCTGTTAAAAAAATCCCAGTAACTTGTAGAAGGGATGTTCCAGGATTTATTATCAATAGGTTATTCATTCCACTGGTTCACGAGGCTTGCTATGTAATGGAAAGGCAAAAAATTCAACAAACAAAGATTGATTCTGCTGTAAAGTATAAGCTTGGGTTCCCAATGGGAATTTTTGAATTGGCTGATTTTACAGGAATGGATGTTATCCATAAGGCAACTATAGAAATGCACTTACGTGATAAAAAAGTAATTTTGCCACATCCTAGAATAGAACAACTGTTTAACGAAAATAAACTAGGTAAAAAAAATGGTGAGGGCTTCTATAAATATTCTAGTGAGAAATACGAAAGGATTGAACTTTCAGAAGAGTTAGCTGAAAAGTGTGATCAAACACAAATTATTGCAAACATTCTAAATAATGCGGCTTGGCTTGTTACGAATAAAGCTAGTGATATTAATGAAATTGAAAAGGCAGTAAATTTAGGTCTTGGTCTTAAAAAACCATTGTTTGAAACAGCCAATGAAATTGGTATACAAAAAATTGTAGACGAACTGAAAAAATTAGCTCAACAATATGGTAAATTTTATGAGCCAGACCCGCTTTTGCTATCTATGTGTTAATTTGAGCTAAAATATGTTTTATTGCCTGCTGAGGAGTTTCAACACCAATAATCTTTACATTTTTTCTGTGGTCTAAGTATTGGTCAGCATATTTTGTTGCAGTGCCACCCGAATTTTTTAACGCAACAATAGGTTTTTTGTACATATATGCAGCACAGATTTCAGATAATGTTCCAGAACCGCCGCCAACCACTATAACCCCATCTGCAGAATGCGCATTTAAGAAATCACGCATTAAACCCATTCCAGAGGGAATCACTATATCACAAAAATCATTTGCACATGATGAATCATCTTGAGGAATTATTCCGACAGTCATACCGCCTGCATCTTGTGCGCCATGACAAGCTGCACGCATTACTCCTCCCAATCCACCTGTTATCAATACAGAACCAGATTTTGCAACTTCAGAACCAACCTCATATGCAAGTTTTTCTATTTCCGATGTACAGCCATTATCATTATTTCCAATAACTAAGATCTGTTGTCTTTTCACTATATGATCTATTCTTACTTAGACATGAAATACTTTTTGAAATATTTCATGGAGTAAAAGATATTAACTGAGAAAAAAGTTTGCAATTATGCAAAAAAGAACAATGCCTATTTGTTTTAGTGAAAATGAGTACAAATTGATCGAACAATTTGCTAAAAAACGTGGTATGCTAAATACTAGCCAAGTAATAGAAAAAATCTTGAAAGAGATTTAGGTCTATTATTTCTTGATAATATATTGTAAAAAAAAAATTACTGCAAAAGATATTATATTTTTGTGTTTTAGCAAGTAGTCATGGGGCTATTTGGTAGTAGAAAGGCATTTTGTACAATATGTAATAAATCTATTACACATAAAAATAAGGCAAAAAGAGAGTGGGGTGTTAAATCTCCCTTATGTAGCGACTGTTATTTAGATAAAATGAAAGAAACCTACGATGCCACAATTATAAAAAAATGTGTTACGTGTGGATTGAAAAGTAAGGTAACAACCTTGTGGGAACCAAGATGGCAATGGGATATGGAAGGCTTGTTATGCAAAAAATGCTTTGATGAGAAAGAATTAGATTTTAATGAAAAGAAAAATTTTTGCTGTATTTGTGGTGGCAAACTGGGTTTTATCAGATATAACCCAAAAAGTGGTTGGAAAATAAAGGGACAATTATGCAAAGATTGTTGGGATGCACAAAAAATTCAAAATGGGTAATAATGAAGTTTTTTAAAAAATTTGAATGTGAATTGTGTAAGGAAAAATTTTCTAAACAGGAGCAACTAATGCATCACCAAGAAATAACTCATTTCAAAGATATGCCATACGATTGTAAAATATGCAATGAAAATTTTTCAAGTATGTTAGATATGCGTAATCATTTACGAAAAAAACATTCGTACAAAGGTGAAAGGTAAATCTATATGCTTTTTACTGTTTTTATAATTGGGGATCTCATTTTAGTAAATACCCTAAAACCACAAATACATTTTATTTCTGGTAATCTACTCAATTCTGAATTATTTACCTTAGTACCACATCTCAAACAAGAATAATTAACATCAAATTTTTCAGCCTGTACAGAATCACCTGAATCATCATCCATATTGGAGTTGGTTTCATTTACCATTAATATCACTTTCTTAATCGCATTAAAAAGTCTGACTACGTAAGTGACAATTCAATGTAAACATCATCAGGAATCTTTAATCGCATAAGCTGACGAATTACTTTGTCGTCAGCATTAATATCAATAATTCTTCGATGCATTTTCATTTCCCACTTTTCATAGGTTTCCGTTCCACTACCACAAGGAGATTTCCTAGTGACAACATTCAATTGTTTTACAGGAAGAGGAATCGGACCTTTAATTTTTACACCTGTCTTCTCACCAATTGTCATTATTTCGTCACAAACATTACCAAGCTTTGGCAAACTAATACTTGTTAGTTTCACACGAGCAGATTGAGTCATTTATTAGACTCACTTGTCTGCTTTTTCAGTGATTTCCTTAACAACGCCAGCTGCGATTGTAGAACCCATGTCACGTAGTGCAAATCTTCCCATCTCTGGAAATTCCTGAAATGTTTCAATGCATGTAGGTCGAACAGGTTTTATTCTAACAATTGCAGAGTCACCTACTTTGAGAAATTTTGGGTTTTCTTCCTCTGCTGCACCGGTTGCTGGATTAATTTTAGATTCGAATGCAGTTATTGTTGCAGCTACCTGTGCAGTATGGCAATGCATAACAGGCGTATAACCAGGTGCAATTGCAGTAGGGTGGTTGATTACAATAATTTGTGCCTTGAACTCTTTAGCTACATTTGGAGGACTATCAGGTGTTCCAAGTACATCTCCTCTTTTGATATCTTTTTTCTCTATACCTCTCAAGTTAAAACCAATATTATCACCAGCTGATGCTGATGGCATTTCTTGGTGATGAGTTTCAATAGATTTTATTTCGCCTGCAGCGCCAGATGGCATAACCACAATTTTATCATTAGGTTTCATTGTACCAGTTTCAACACGACCAACTGGTACAGTTCCAACACCAGTAATTGAATAGACATCTTGAATTGGTAGACGGAGAGGTTTGCCGGTAGGTTTTTCTGGTACCTTAAAATCATCGAATGCCTCTAGCAAGGTTTTACCACTATACCATGGCATGTTTTCAGATTTTTTAACAAGATTATCACCCGTCCAACCAGAAACTGGAATACATGGAACGTTTTCAACTTTGTAACCAACTGACTTTACAAGTTTTTCACCCTTATCTTTTGCAGCTTTGTATGCATCTTCAGAAAATTTACTATCATCCATTTTGTTAATTGCAAGTATAATCTGACTTACACCTAATGTCTTCAATAAGAAAGCATGTTCTCTTGCCTGACCTCCTGGTGCTACTGCAGTGTCAGTTTCACCCTCTTTTGCAGAAAGGACCAAAACAGCACAGTCAGCCTCAGATGCACCAGTAATCATATTCTTAACAAAATCTCTATGACCAGGAGCATCAATTAATGTAAAAAAGTACTTTGGCGTCTCAAATTTTTTAAATGCAAGATCAATTGTTATACCTCTAGCTCTTTCATCTTTTATGTTATCCATTACCCAAGCATACTTGAAAGTATCACCCTTACCAGTTTCCTCTGATTCTTTAGCATGCTGTGCAATTGTTCTTTCATCAACAACCCCTAGATCCATCAGAAAGTGACCCATTGTGGTTGATTTACCATTATCAATATGACCTGTAATTATCATATTCAGGTGATCTTTATCTGCCATATCGATGTCAAGTAAATTGGGCTTTATTACCATTTCGATTTTTTTCAAAAACTCGTCAATTATTTTAAATTTTTATTTTTAGGTTTTAGAAAAATTACATATACTATAAATCGGAGCAACAGGTATCAAAATTATGAAGATAACTGTATCTGTTATCAAAGCTGATGTTGGTGGAATCGGTGGTCATACGCGACCTAGTGATGGTCTTCTTAATGCAGTAAGAGAAACTGTGAAAAGTAATGAAAAATCGTTGATTGACCACTACATTGGATATTGTGGAGATGATGCTCATATCATTATGACACATACTCAAGGAGTCAGAAACAGTGGGATACATAAAATTGCGTGGGATGCATTTATGGCCGGTACTGAAATTGCAAAGCAAGAGGGGCTATATGGTGCAGGGCAAGATTTGTTGAGGGATTCATTTTCTGGTAACATCAAAGGAATGGGTCCTGGTGTAGCAGAAATGGAATTCGATGAAAGACAAAATGAGGCTTTCACTGTTTTTGCAGCAGACAAAACTGAACCTGGTGCATTCAACTATCCAATGTATAGACTATTTGTTGATGCATTAAGCAATACAGGGCTTATAGTAAACAAATCACTTGCTGAAGGAGTTAACATCAATATTATGGATGTTGAAGAAGGTAAAATTGCAAAACTTTCTCTTTGGGAAGATAAACCTACTATTGAAGCTGCGCTTATGTATCCTAGCCGTTATGTTATTGATTCAG
>JOTC01000003.1:10658-36552 GCA_000746705.1 Marine Group I thaumarchaeote SCGC AAA799-O18
AACCAATATTAGATGCTTCAACTGATAGGTTGCACAATATAGCTGGTACATATGTTGGTAAAGACGATCCAATTTGTCTACTTAGAACACAGAAAAAGTTTCCTGCTACTGAAGAAGCTGGAAGTGTTTTTAACAATCCTCATTATGTGTCAGGTAATACCAGAGGAAGTCATAATATGCCGTTAATGCCGGTAAAGATTAATTCAGCTGCAACAATTAACTTTTGTATTCCAATTGTTCAATCACTTGTTTTCAGTATGCATGATGGTAAACTAACTGGTCCGTTTGATGGGTTTTCTACTGCAGATTGGGATCACATACGTGAGATTGCAACAAAAAAAGCACTAGCAATGAGAAGCCAAGGATTTATTCATCCAGCTACACTTGTGCCATCAGAGTTGGAGTATGCTGAAGGATACAAAACTAGAATGGGTATTTTAAATGATAAAATGAAACCAATTAAAGATAAACTGCAAGATGATCACCCAAAAAGATCTTACGAAGACCCTGATTAAGCTAATTAACAAAAGTTAAATCAATTCAAAATAAGTAATATCATGAATAAATCTAAATTTTTTACCGATCTAAAACCATTTATTATAACGTATATTTCGGTAATGTCTTTTTCAAATTTTGTTTTCGTGTTATTCAGCCAAACAATTAGAGACATTCTTTGGTCATTTTTCAGGGATGCTGGTGGTACAATAATACTTGGTTTAGTATTTTTATTTGCGCTTACATGGTTGATAAAGGTAAGACCACATAAATTTCCAAAAAAATACTTGGTTACATCTTTTGATGTTTATGGTAAAGAAACGCAAATAGTTGGAATACGGACAGAATTTAAGAACCATGACGTGGCATGGAGTTTTATGAAATTTTACAAAAAATCATACCCTCTTCACAATTTTGCATTAGTAGCTGAAGAAAAGAACCATGATAAAAAAATAATTTTTAAATATATCTGATACTCTAATTTTCAATCTGTATTACTTTCTAAAATTTTATACATACACGCATATTCAAGGTTAAGTGTAGATGAAATATAGTTCATCAATTTCATCCTAGGTTCAAATTTATTACTATAATACACAAAAAAAATATATGGATTTTTCAATAATTGCCGAATCTTTTCAAAAAATGGAAGCAACTACAAAGCGATTAGAACTTACAGACATACTGGTTGAATTGTTCAAGAACACACCAAATGAATTAATTGCCAAAGTCGTTTATCTTTTACAAGGCATTGTAAGACCAAATTTTGAAGGTTTAGAGTTAGGAGTGGCTGAAAAACTTGCAATTCGCGCCATTTCAAAATCTTCTGGTTTATCAGTTAAAAAAATACAAGATGAATATAATGTGGGCGGTGATCTAGGTGAAACTGCATTAACTTTACTAAATTGTAAAACCCAAACAACTTTTTCTGTGGAAATTATTACACTAGAAAGAGTTTATGAAACTTTACTCAAAATTGCAAATTTAGAGGGTAAACATTCACAAGATTTGAAAATAAAACACATATCCAGTTTATTAAATGACGCAACACCAACGGAAGGAAAATTTGTATTGAAAATTTTGTTGGGTATATTACGGCTGGGCATAGCTGAAAATACTGTTATGGATGCACTTGCAATTGCATTTACAGGAAAAAAAGAGAATAGAGTGCAAATTGAAAACGCGTATAATGTTTCAAGTGACTTAGGTAAAGTATCTGAAGTAGTTGCAAATGAGGGAATTGTTGGAATAAAAAAATTCGAGATTACTTTGTTTAACCCAATAAGACCTATGTTAGCTAATCGTGTTAAAAGCGAAGAGGAGGCAATCAAAAAGATCTCATCTAAATTTGCTGCAGAATACAAACTTGATGGAGAACGTGCACAAATTCATAAGAAGGAAAATAAAATAATTTTATTTTCAAGAGGGTTAGAAAATATTACTCGGTACTATCCAGATATTGTAGAAAATATTGGAAAATCTCTCAGTGCGAAGGAAGGAATTTTTGAAGCTGAAATTGTCGCCATTAATGAAAATACGGGAGAATTTTTGCCCTTTCAAGAATTAATGCATCGGAGAAGAAAAAATGAATTAGAAAAAGCAGTTTTAGATTATCCAATAACTGTTAACTTTTTTGATCTACTTTATCTTGATAGAGAAAATTGTTTAGTTCAACCTTATAGCCAAAGGCGTAAAATCCTTGAAGAAATTGTTACTGAAGATAAACTTGCAAAATTGATACCTATGTCAATTGTTGAAACTGTAAATGATGTTGAAGATGTGCTAGAAAATTCCATTAATTCTGGGTGTGAAGGGTTAATGCTCAAGGTTCTTGATGCACAATACCGAGCTGGAATGAGAGGAAGTAATTGGCTTAAATTAAAACGTGAATATAGAAACGAACTTGGTGACAGCCTTGATCTTGTGGTAGTAGGGGCATTTTTTGGTAAGGGTAGAAGAACTGGAAAATATGGTACATTGTTACTAGCAACTTATGACACTGTTAATGATACATTCCCAACTATTTGTAAGGTTGGAACTGGATTTACGGATGACAATTTGGATCAATTATATCAAATCCTATCCAATAAAGTTGCACTCAAAAAACATCCTAATGTAAATAGTGAAATGGAGTCAGATGTATGGTTTGTGCCTGAACTGATAATTGAAGTGGTTGCATCCGAAATCACATTGAGCCCGATTCATAAAACTGCTTTTGGTGTTATAAGAAAAGGAAGTGGTCTTGCCTTACGATTTCCAAAATTTACTGGAAAAATTAGGGTTGAGAAATCTGCGGAAGATGCGTCTACGGATGAGGAGATACTCACACTGTATAAAGGTCAGAATAAGGTTTACCAAGAAAAGTAATTGAAGATCAGAACTAGTAACGATTAATTAACCGTCAGAATAATGATTAATTCTTCTATGTATAGTGGTGAATTAGAGGTTCAAGCAAAAAGAAAGGCTATAGCTGTTCTTCAGGACGAAATAAATAGAATTCTTAACGCTGGTAGAGAGCTGTCTACGCTGCCAAAATTATTGGTTAAGAAGGATACATCAGGAGTTAAAAACGCACTTGAACAAATTTCAAGTATTGAGGAAGAAGTAGAAAACCTTCGTCGTAAAATTACAAGGGAAGTAGCAGATGTCGGTGGTTTAATCATGAATAGGGAAAATCTGTTAAATACTGCTTATACAATGGATGAAATTGCTGGCTACATAACTGGAATATCATTCAAACTTTCAAATGTTAAAATCAAGACACTAAAGTCAGGAAATCTTGAAAAAGAATTAAGTGAACTGATTGAACTTGTAGTTGATGAGATATACAAATTAAATGAAATTATAAGAAGCCTTAATGCAAATTCTGGCAAAGCCATTGAACTTGCTCAAGAAACACAGAAAATAGAACGAGAAATTGATATTAAATATCGCAAAATGTCTATCAAAGCTTTGGATAAAATTACTAATACTAAAGAACTGTTGTTGGTGAAGGATATTATTGAAGGAATAGAGGAAATGGCTGATAAATGCCAAGAAGTCTCTGACTCATTCATATTATTAGCGCTGAGTCTTTAACTTGAAAGGCGAACTAATAGAAAATAGAATTATTGTCTGGAATATTCAAGATGCTAAAAAATTATTCAACAATGGATATTACGGAAAACCAATAGGTATTCCAAAACCAAATCCAGAAGAAATTAATGTTCCGTTAGTACTCGATCTTATTGAAGGATGTTATCTACAAGAAAAATCTAAAATAAAGATTTACAAAAATAAAAAAAAAGTCTCTGTAGAAGATGTGATTAAAATTTGTCGAAAGGAATACCATAATTTCGATAAAAAATATACGGTCTATAAGGATTTTAGAGAGAAGGATTATGTAGTAAATCCTGGAATAAAATTTGGCTGTGATTTTGCGGTGTACCAAAACGGTCCTGGGATTGATCATGCACCATATTTAATCCAAGTTTACAATCAGAATGACTCTATATCATCTACAAGTGTTGTTTTGGCTGGCAGATTATCTAGCAGTGTTAAAAAAAAATTTATACTGGCAATTCCTGGTGGTAAAACACAGGTTGATTATTTAGCCCTTGATTGGTGGAAAGCTTAGTTAAGTTTCTTTATGTAACCTGCAATCTTGTCATAAATCTCAAACAATTCCTTTGTAATACGAAAGTCATGACTGTTTTTCCATTTTCCATAAATTCGTATTCCGTTATTTGTGGGATCAACAAATATCGTTGCATCGTCTACTGATTGTTTTATTAATTTTTTATTCAAAGATGAATCAGCATTTAGCTGTTCAGCTAATTCACCGCCCTCCCATGATACTCCAGTTATTTTTTTTGAACCAAAGTAGCCAGTAGTTTTAAGATTTGTTCTTGCCGTAAAACGTAGTAGTTTTTCACCAGAATCCCGTTTCACAATGAAATGTGCCTGAAATCTGTCTTGGGCGCCCCATGGAAGTGGATTAGGATCTTGCATTTTATCCCTTTTGAATTATTTGAACGGCGTCTATGTTCCTTCCTGAAATTTTCAGTGAACCTTTGTTAGTAACCATCCTAGTGGTTTGCGAAAAACATCTACTATAGTAATCCCCCTTCTCAACATCATCCTCGCCTATTTCATTAGGTACCGCGCTTACACCAATTTGATTTAAAATATCAGTGTATTTTTCAGGCCAATTTTTTATTACAATAGTATCAGATTCAGAATCTTCCATGTCGTATCTGATTTGAGCACATAATTTAACATTTCTTGTTACCATGTATTCAATATTAACAACGAAATAAATAGATGAAAAACTAATTTTGATCTCATGCTAAAGTTTCAAAATAAAACCGTACTAGTTACCGGAAGTGGTACCGGAATTGGGCAAGCTATCACAAAGAAATTTGTGGAAAATGGTGCAAGTGCCATAATCCTGGGAAGAAGAAAGGAACCACTAGTGGAAACTGCAAAAATGCTAGAAGGAATTATCAAAGAAAAGCAAAGCAACGCTACTATCAAAATTTTTGATGGTGTAGATGTCAGCGACGAAAAAGCTGTTACTGGTATGTTTGATGCATTAAAAAGTGAAAATGTCAACCTGGATGTAGTCGTAAACAATGCTGGAGTTTCAGGTCCTGTAACATGTTTTGCTCATGCACCACTTGATCAGTTCAGAAGTACTGTAGATATTCATCTGACTGGAACATTTTGGACTTCAGTTCAGGCTCTCAAAGTAATGAAAGAGGGAGCAAAGATTATTACAATTTCAACATTCTTTGCAGAAGAAAGACCATTAGAACAACGACCATACAGATTCAGAGGTCCATATACTGCGTCCCAAGGTGCTAAAAACAGACTCGTGGAGGCAATGTCATGGGAGCTTCTAGAAAAGGGAGTTATGTCGATTGGAACTAACCCCGGTCCAGTACATTCAGACAGAATCTACAAGACAGTCTATCCAAAGGCCGCATCAGAATTTCTACGTGTAAGCGGATTTGAAGACCTATCACCAAGTGAAGTTGAAGCCGCAAACAATGAGATTGTAGGATTATTAGGTGAAGACGATGAAACAATAAAGGCTGGAATAAAAGCAGCTGCAGAAAAGTTAGGCAATAAAGAAACTACACTTACCAATTTACTAGATAAAATCAAAGGCATTGCAGAAAAAATTCAAAAGAACACCTCAACAATGATTCCAGATCAACAATTTTTATCGCAGGAGCAGGTTGCCACAACAGTCCTAACACTTTCGGACGATGACCAGGCAAAAATTCTCAATGGAAAAATAATTCCTGGTGACAGAGTCTTCTATCCAGTCAAGTCACACATTAGAGCATCCGTTCCTAAAGATGAGAAAAATAATTTGGATGGAAAAAAGATTTCCATTTCGTCTGGAAACCCCAATGATGACGATGATTCTGGAGGCACTGATTTTCTTCTAGATGATATTAACACGATGATAGAAAAGAAAGGGGGAGATGTTAATTTCAGTCCTCAGTTGAAAGACGATTTATTTATTCATGCGACAGGCAACGTTCCTGATTTTTCTAAACTGACCGAACTATCTAGAGGTGAATGGGACGAGTTAGTTAACCAATTCATTAACTACCCTGCTCATGTGGCACAAGAAGCTATGGATTTTTTCGTACCAGGTGGTTCTGACGACCCAAGAAAATTCAAAGATGCAAAGGGAAGAATCATTATAATTGGTCCCGCTCTTCCCGCTGGTAAAAAAATTAGTGGTCATGAAAGGGCAAAGGTTGAGGTTTTCAGAGGTGCGCTTAGACCATTTGCGACTACCATCAACCAAGAATTGAGTGATGTACTAAAATCAAATGTAAGGGTCTTCTTAATTTTGCCTGGAACTGTTGATGGAAAGGAACCAAGTAACGAGAATATTATGAATACGATTAACTACTTGATGTCAGACGAAGCGGGATCAAGTTCTGAAGTAATTTTCTGCCCAGACGAGACAAGATAATTAGAAAATACCTGTAGAATCAATAATCAACTTGATTGCCGCTGCAATAAGCACAATGATTACTAAAATCTTCAATTTGTTTTCCTTTATCTCAAGTGATAATCTAGCGCCTAAAATTCCTCCAGCGAATGCACCGATCAACAACAACAATGCCTGATAGTAATCAGGATGCCCTAACATTGAATGCATAATCAATCCGGAGAAAGATGCGAACATCAAAATGAACTGTGAGGTTGGTGCAGCACGCTTCATTGATATTCCAAGTGCAACTACCATCAACGGTACGAAGATTAGGCCACCTCCAATACCAAACAGGCTTGATATTATTCCCGCAAAGAAGCTAGCACCTGCTGAAAAAACAAGCAAAAGACGTGACACGTCTATGGGTTTTTCCTCTATCTTTCTTTTGAGAAATATGTATGATGCTGAAGAAATAAGAACCAATGCAAACAAAATTTTGAAAATGTCTGGTGATATCTCGGAAGATACGAATGCCCCAAGTATTGTACCAGGAACTACCATCAAGCCGAATCTCCAGCCAAGTGAAAGTTCTATCCGTTTTTGTCTAGCATACATAGCTGTTGAGGCGACAGAATTACTAAACACAGCAAATAGACTATTACTTACAGCTAGTGTAGGAGAAAATCCCATGAATGTCAATACTGGGACGATAATTATACCACCGCCCAAACCAATTATTGATCCTAATATTCCTGCAACAAACCCAAGTGGTATTAACCAAAGTTCTTCTAACATGATCAAATCGAGATTAATTCTAATCTAGAATTTTCTGTTATGTTAAACTCGTCAACAAATCCTACAGTTACTTCTAATACGTATTTAGCGTTATCACCTGAAACACCATTCTCTCTACACGTAACAACTTCGATAGTAGTTTGACACGGTGGAACATTTTTTTCGATCGCTGTGACATGCAAGTTTTCATCGAACCAAATTATATCTAATGAAAATTGCATGTTTAACATCCACATAGGATGCGTTCCTGGCTCATTAAAAACAAATAACATTCCTTGATCAAAAGTAAGTTCTTCTTGGAACATAAGTCCCCTCATCCTTAACGAATCATTGTCAGCAATTTGTACTACTAAGATCTTATCATCAAGTTTTATCATGCCTTGAGGAAATTCAACAGATTCTAGCTTAACATCAGTTGGAATAGACAGCATACCAATAATTCCAACAATGACTGCGGCAGCAGCAATAGGAATTAAAACTTGTGTTCTTGTTGCCATAGATCTGTTGAAAATAATAAGGATAAAAACTAAAAGAAATCTCAGCGAATGGACTGCTTAAAATCATGTAATGTAGAAAACGTGTCTTTTGTATGATTGCCAATATCTGATATTTTTGAACCGTTGTAAACCTTGTCAAGATATCTACCAGCTAATATCATTGGTCCTCCAACTGCACATGTGATTCCAGTTGGTTCTGGAATCCATAACATAATGAATCCGATTTTCTGAATTTTTTTACCTGGCGCAGGAGCCTTGTGCAATGCTGTCAAAGAACGCCTCAAATGTTTATCATCTAGATTAGCTAAATCTGAATATAACCCTGAACGTCTCTTAGCAGATTCAGTCATGATTTTTAATTTATCAAGATGTTTTTTCAGTGGATCAGTCATTTTATGATTATTATAAGAAGATTAGATAAGGGATAATGTAAACTTCAGTAAATAAAAAGTCAAAAATCATTACTCAGTTACAAAAACTATATTTAATGATTCAATAATCGGCATAAAATTATACTAGATATTCGGATAATATACGAATTGAAAAAATATAGTAAAAGATTAGAATCCATCAAGGCTGCGCGTAAAACCATAAAAAAAGAATCTAGCACCACAAGAGAGGATTACTTGGAAATTATTTCTGAACTAGTAGACCTTAAAGGGTATGCAACAACATTAGATATTTCTAGATACATGAATGTCAGCCCACCTAGCGTTACAAAAATGCTACAAAAATTAGATGAAAAAGGATACCTTGAGTACGAAAAATACCATGGAATAAACTTAACAGAAAAAGGTAAACAAACAGCTAACAACATCCGCCAAAAACATGCAATACTGATAGATTTTTTTGAAATTTTGGGTATTAGTAAAGAAATTGCAAATCAGGATATTGAAGGAATAGAACACCATTTAAATCCAAAAACAATTAGGCAATTAAGAAAATTTATCACATTTCTGAAATCAAATCCAAAAATTATTAATGAATTTAGTAAATTTTAATACTAATTGTTAATTTCATGTAATATTATTCTATGATAGAGTTTTAATTAGACAGATTATTAGGTGTTTTATTGACATTTACAACTGATATTGATAATCTGATAAGAATGAGAGTTGGAGATGTAAACAGACTAAGAAACATCAAGGACACTATAAGACATGATAACTTTATCACTACTGTAGATAAAGAATATGTTGAATCGTTAATTTCTAAACACATAAAAAAACAAACGCTTGATGAATTAGAAATTAATGTTAAGCCAAAAACTTATACAAAATCAGAAGTTAATGTAGAACCAACTTCTACAGAGACTGTTTCATCAAGCAGTTCTCTGTTTAGTGGTTCAAATAATAAGAAACTAGGTATTTTGGCAGGAGTAGCTGCTGTAATAGCATTAGTTGTAGTTGTAGGATTTTCTGGTGTTCTAGTAGGTCAAACGGGAGACTATGATATCAAATCAACTTTGTCTCAAAAGTTGACTTTGGATATTGATGAATCTTCATACAAAAATGCTGATATAATTTCCGTATCAGGCAATGCAAAAGTATCTGATGGTAAATCACTTACATTGTTGATCGAAAATACTACTGGTGAATTAATATGGAAAGAATACATTTCTACCAAAGGTAATGGAAATTTCTCAACGCTTGTTCTAGCTGGTGGGTATGGCTGGGACAGTGCTGGCACCTACACATTAAAGGCTCAATATAATGACCTAGAAAATAAAATTGAGTTTGGCTTTACTGTATAATAAATTGGGCTAGATTAGATCCTCATCATTTCATGTTAATCTGTATTTCCTACAGATCGTATGTATTTGATCTTACTGCCATTTCTAAATACAAGTTTTTGCACTTTGTGCAATTTAATTTTCATGACTAATCAAGCAGCTCAAAGATTTCAACACCAATGATAAATTATGTAAACGATTATGAAAAAAAACTCGCTGACTAACATGTATTATGGAGGAAGGGAATGAACAGTGAGTTTTACTCAAACTGCTCTGTGTACTTTGATGTATTAAGAAAATCAGGTAGGACAGATGATAGTTTCGAGGATGAGTACTTCTTCACATTACCTGCTCTTTCAGATAACAGATAATACTTGTTTCACAAGATTTAGGAATATGAAATTTTATCACTAATTATGAAAAAATATTCATCTTTAGAGGCTATCCAACAAAATGTCATAATTTGTAAAAAATGTAATTTATGTAATGACAGAAAAAATGCGGTTCCAGGAAAAGGAAATAAATTTGCAGATATCGTTTTCGTTGGTGAAGCTCCTGGAAAAAACGAGGATCTTCTTGGTAAACCATTTGTTGGTACTGCAGGAAAAAAACTTGATAATGCACTAAAAAATTCTGGGTTAGTAAGAACTGAGATATATATTACAAATCTTGTTAAATGTAGGCCGCCAAAAAATAGGGCGCCAAATAATGAAGAAAAAATAATGTGTAGTGATTATCTGGAAAATGAACTTTCGATTATCAAACCAAAAATAATTTGTTTAATGGGAAATACTGCTTATAATTCAATTTTACAAGGAAAGGAGATTTCAAAAAATCATGGGAGAATAGTGTATAAAAAAAATCGTGTATATTTTATTACATTTCATCCTGCTGCATTAATTTATAATAAAAAACTTGAAAAAATTTTTAATGACGACATTAAAAAACTAGTAATCACATTGCGAAAACTAAATAAAAAAATAGAGACTAAATGAGAATTTTATCCAGAAAGTTTTACAACAGGGATACTGTACAAGTAGCAAAAGATCTCTTAGGAAAAACATTGGTTAGAAAAATTGGAAAACAAAAACTAACTGGAACTATCATAGAAACAGAAGCATATAAAGGAAAAAATGATCCTGCAAGTCATGCATCTAAGAAAAAAACTGAAAGAAACAAGGTAATGTTTGGTCAAGTTGGTTGGTCATATGTTTATTTTACCTATGGCATGCACTACTGCTTTAATGTTGTTGCAAAAAAAGATGAGGAACAATCTGGTGCTGTTCTCATACGCTCAATTAAACCACTGCTAGGAATTACAGATATGTTAAAAAATAGAAAAATAGATGTTATCTCGAATTTAACAAATGGACCAGCAAAATTAACGCAAGCGATGAAAATTACTACAAAGCACTATAATGTAGATCTGACAAAAAATTTGGATTTGTTCATTATGGATGGAATCAAACCAACAAAAATTATAGCTAGACCAAGAGTTGGAATAACAATTGGTGTTGACAAACTGTGGAATTTCAGTTTTAAAATCTAATTTTGATTATTGTCATCGTCATCTTCAATAGTCCATGGCGCAATCCTACCTAGAATTCTTTCCCAATTCAATCTTAGAAGTAAAATAACAATGATTGTCATAGCCGCACCTAATAAGATAATTCCTATGTAAACAGGTAATGGATCATCAATATCGGCTAGTATTGGTTCCAAAATTGATAAACCCATGTAATGTGAAATTAATACTAGTATGTAACATAAAACAAGTTTTCCTAATAATGTTGCAATAAAGAACTTTTTTGGGCTATATTTTGCTAATCCTAATGGAATGTAAACAATATCATCAGGAATTGGTGTTGCCGCTGCAACAAAAGCTGCAGTAGCACCATACCGTTTAACTAATTTTTGAAATGGTTTCATTCGTTTTTTAGTTTTTTCAGAAATAATTCTTCTTCCACCATAACTTATGTAAAAAATTATTTGTTTTGCAGCAGTAGCCGAAAATGCTGCAATCAAAGCAAGAATATGAATATCAAATTGTGTTCCTACAGCCATTGTAACCAACAAAACAAAAGATGGAACTGGAACAAACGGAATTAGTGAACCAAAAAAACTAACAATTGTTAATCCTAAATAACCAACTTCAGGAGTAAAAGGAAAGATTTCCCAAAGGTCCACATATCGATCACTAATTTACGCTATTTAACTATAAAAAATTAATTGTTAGGCGTGAGTGCGATCATTATTAAGATGAGAAAAATCGATCATATTTTTTAATGATCGAAGCGTATTAGAATCATGTATTCCATGTGTTCACAATGTGGTAGACTAGTATCAAGACCTGAAACTAAGTTTTGTTCTGAAGAATGTGAAAGTAAAGAAGCTAATACAAATTAGAACAGATTAGATAATTATCAACAACGAAGACTACCAAATCAATTGATAAAAAAGTTATTCGTTCAGAAGTAATACATATTATTGATTCTTGTTTGCCAATTGTGAAACATTATTCATAAAGCCAACATAAAACATAACCAGAATTCGTCTTAATTTTTGGTGGTCTCGTTTTACATTTTTCCATTGCATCAGGACACCTATCAAAAAACCTACAGCCGGATTTAGGAGAAACAAGATCTGGTGGTTTACCTGGGATAAAGCTAAGTTTTTTTTCTTTATGTAACATAGGAATTGAATCTAATAGTCCTTGTGTGTATGGATGCTTAGGGTTATGATAGATTTCCGAAGCTGTTCCAAATTCAACCATTTTTCCACCATACATTATACCAATTTTTTCGGCTACTTCTGACAGTATAGCCAAATCATGTGAAATAAGCATAATAGACATTCCTTTCTTTTTTAGTTTTTTTAACAAATTGATGACCTGTGCCTGAATTAATACATCTAGTGCCGTAGTAGGTTCATCGGCTATAACAAATCTGGGTTTTAATAATAATGCCATTGCAATTACCACTCTTTGCTTCATTCCACCACTCAGCTCGTGGGGATATTTTTTTAAAATTGATTGATCTAGGTTCACCGAACGTATAACATCATGTATGAGTTTATCAGAATTCCCTTTGAATTTGTGCTGTTTTAGGACTTCTGTAAATTGATACTCTATTGTAAAAACAGGATCCAGTGAATTCATAGCACCTTGAAAAACCATAGAAATTTCTTTCCAGCGTATATCTTCATCAAATTTAGAATCAGGCATATCCAATAATGATTTCCCATTAAACATAATTTTCCCTGAAACAACATCACCACCTTGAGCCATTCTAATGATCGATAAACCTAGAGTGCTTTTTCCGCACGCACTCTCACCTGCTATTCCAATTGACTCACCGTCTTTCAATTGAAATTCAACGTTTTCTAATGCATGTATATCGCCATGAGAGGTTTTGTAATTAACAGATAGATCAGATATGTCAATATTTGGCATAATGTTAATACAACATACTACATTTTATTTTTTCAAGAAAGGATATATTCAATGGATCACCATTTAAGATGATTTCAATGAAGTCAAATCGAACACACTATATTGAAAATGTTAAGCCAGATATGAAAGATCAGGAAATTATTCTTGGAGGCTGGGTAGAGGATTTAAGAAAAATGGGTAAAATGACATTTCTTACCTTACGCGATGCTACAGGTATTACTCAAATTATCCTTACTGACGATGTAATGAAATCGATTGATGATATTACAAGACAAAGTGTTGTTAGAGTTACTGGTAAAATACAAGATACAAAAGCTAGAGATTTTGAATGTGAGGTTAAAGCTAGTGAAATTAACGTGTTAGCGAGAGCTACTCATCCTCTACCTATTGATCCTATTGGTAGGCTTGAAAGTCATATTGACAATAGACTAAATTCTAGGGCGTTAGATATGCGAAATCAAAAAACGGCATCGATCTTTAAAATTAGGCATCACGTCTTGGCATCATTAAGGAAAACATTCTTAGAAAAAAAATTCATCGAAATTACTACACCAAAAATCATTGGTAGTGCAAGCGAGGGAGGCGCAAATCTATTTTCATTAGATTATTTTGGGAAACAAGCATACTTGGCACAAAGTCCACAGCTCTATAAGGAACAAATGACAATTGGTTTAGAAAGAGTGTTTGAAATAGCGTCATTTTATAGAGCAGAAAAATCACATACTGGTAGACATTTAAGCGAATTCACTAGTGTGGATATAGAAGCTGCATTTATGGACTACATTGATGTGATGAATGTTTTAGAAGATCTTGTTCTTAACACTTTCAAACATGTTTCTGAAAACTGCAAAACTGAACAAGAAATCATAGGAAATAAAATTACAATTCCTAACAAGCCATTTGAGAAAATTACATACTCGGAAGCTTTAGAAGAACTAAATCAAAAAGATACCAAACTAGAGTTTGGTGACGACCTTTTAGATTCTCATTTAAGAATAATAGGAGAGAATCACCCTGGGTTTTATTTTCTAACAGACTGGCCAATCAAGCTTAAACCATTTTACATTATGGAAAATCAAGATAATCCTGAGATTTCTGAGTCGTTTGATTTACAATTTGGTTATCTGGAACTATCATCTGGTGGAACCAGGCTACATAATCCAGAAAAGATCAAAATGAGATTGAGTGAACAAAATCTTGATCCTGCGAAATTCTCAGAGCATCTACATGCATTTGATTGGGGCATGCCACCACATGCAGGCTGGGGATTAGGTTTGGAAAGACTACTCACAGTAATTATAGGAATTGATAATGTGAGAGAAGTTATTTTGTATCCAAGAGACCCAGAAAGATTAAAACCTTGAAGTAATTTCTTTGGTAAACTCCATAGTGGTTTTATTTCCACCGGTATCTTTTGTTTTAATATTATTTTTCACTACATCATAGACAACGCTCTCTAATTTTTGCCCAGCATCAATACATTTTTGGTCATTATGTTTATTCCCAAGCCATTCTAACATCATTTTAATTGAAAGTATGAATGATGTAGGATTTGCAATTTGTTTCCCTGCAATATCAAATGCTGCACCATGTACTGGCTCAAACAGACCAAAATCATCACCAATATTAGCCGCAGGTGCCATACCTAACCCACCAACTACTTGAGCTGATTCATCAGAAAGTATGTCACCAAACAAATTAGTTGTAACAATCACATCAAATGATTGTGGTTGACGAATTAAATTCATTGCACATGCATCAACATACATCTCTTCAAATTCAATATCAGAGAAATTACTAGCAACTTTTGAGCATGTACTAGCAAATAACCCATCAGTTTTTTTCATTACATTAGATTTATGAACACATGTAACCTTCTTCATTTTCCGTTGGCTTGCGATTTTAAATGCATAGTTTGCAATTCTTTTTGATGCTTTTTCAGAGATGATTCTCATGGCTACAGATACATCGCCTATATCAAATTCTTCACCAGTGTACAAATCCTCTGTATTCTCTCTAACAATAACTAAATCAACATCATCTCGTAATGATGGCATGTTTGGATATGACTTTGCTGGTCTTATGTTTGCATAAAGATCCAACATGCGTCTTAGATATACTATGACATCTTTTGCACTTTCGCCTACTGGTGCCTTTAAGCACGCATCAGAGTTTTTTATTACTTCAAAAGTTTCAACAGGTAATGCTTGCCCAGTATTTTTTAATACAGTATCACCTGCCTCAAGTTTTTTTATTTCAAAGTGAATATCCAAATTATCATTAATTGTCTCCAAAATACTAAATGCTGATTCAGATATCTCTGGACCAATTCCATCACCTGTAACTAATGAAATGTTGTACTTACCGCTCATTTTTCTACACCAACAATTATGCCTTTTTTTGTTTAAGTATTTTTTTTAGTAAAAGTCTATTCATACCATCAATAACAGCTTGCACACTAGTTATGACAATATCCTCTCCGATAGATTTTGATGAAACAGTATTTTGCATTGCATCTTCTAGCTTAACTGTCACTTCACATAATGCAGTAGAACCGCCAGATATTGATGCTAAATTATAATCCTTAATCCTAATTTCCGAAATCTTTCCTGTAATCTTCTGAATTGCGTTAAGTGATGCATCCACTGGTCCAACACCGTAATCTGTTGCTGTATGTTCTTCACCATCAATGTTTAATTTTACAAATGCGTATGGCATATTACCCATTCCAGTAGAAACTGAAAAACCAGTTAGTTGTACTAAGCGTTTTAGCTTAGAATCACCCATAACTTCATTGGCAATTGACAATAACTCAACATCAGTAACATGTTTTCCTTGGTCACCGATCGATTTGACTTTTTCAAGAATTTGTTTTAATTGATCCTTATCAGGTTGTACACCATATTCTTCAAGCATAGCACTAATTCCATGAGCACCTGCATGCTTACCAACTTGAAGCCATCTATTACGTCCTACAATCTCGGGGCTAATTGGCTCATAGGTAAGTGGATTACTCAAAACTCCATGAGTGTGTATGCCAGATTCATGCCCAAATGCATTTTCCCCTATGATTGCCTTGTTGGGTTGAACCGGCATTCCAGCTAATTTTGAAACATATTTTGATGTCTCATAAAGAAGTTCAGTCTTGATGTTAGTTTCCCAAGATTGATCAAATCTTAAACATTGTAATGCCATCACAAGTTCTTCAAGAGACGCATTACCAGCACGTTCACCAATACCATTTATTGTTACATGTGCACATTGTGCTCCAGCCTGTATACCAGATATAGCATTAGCTACTGCAAGACCAAAATCATTATGGCAGTGCATACTAATTGGTAATTTAGTAGCTTCAATGGCATCCCTCGTGATTTCAGCGATATACTGTGGTGTTGAATATCCAACAGTATCAGGTATATCTATTCTATCAGCTCCTGCTTTCGTAACCGCAGAAAATATTTTTTTTAAGAAATCACGATCAGTGCGTGTTGCATCCTCAGCTGAAAATTCCACTTGCAAACCTCGTGATTTTGCATACTCAACAGATTCTACGGCTTTTTCAAGAGCTTGATCCTGTGAAAGATGTAATTTATACTGAAGGTGAATATCTGAGGTCGCGATAAACGTATGAACATATTTTAAACCACAGTCAACCACTGCGTCAATATCCCGTTGATTTGTTCTAGCAAGACCACATAATTCAGCAGATAGATTTTCCTGTGTAATCATTTTAATAGCATTTTTCTCGCCCTCTGAGATAACAGGGAATCCTGTTTCTATAGCGTCAACGCCTAATCTGTCTATTTTTTTTGCTATGTTTAGCTTATTTTCAGGTGATAAAGCAACGCCAGGTGATTGTTCACCATCCCTTAATGTAGTATCAAAAATCCTAACTTTCACTTTACTTCACCTATAAGGCAGTTACCCCAGTTCTAGCAGAATCTAAAACACCAAATGGTTTTACCGATTCTTCGAATGATTTAATTTCTTTAGGTGTAGATGTTAACTCAACTATCATAGAATCCTCCTGATCACTATGAATTTTTGCACCAAATGTATTTGCCAATTTGCTAATTTCTGCACTATCTGATGACTTGCTTAATTTAATTTTAAACAACACCAATTCTTTATACACACTCTTTTGTTCATCTAATCTTTTGACTTCTATGGTATCAATCATTTTATCAAGTTGTTTAACAATTTGAGCAATTTGTTTTTCAGTACCAACAGTTGTTATAATCATTTTTGAAAATTCAGGGTTTTCCATTACACCAACAGATATACTATCAATGTTGAAATTTCTAGCTCTAAACAAGTGAGTAACCTTGAATAAGATTCCCGGTTTATTTTCAACCCTAATTGATAATATTGCCCACATAATACTCACTATGATGGTAAGATCATTTCCTTTAATGAAGTCCCAGGTGCAACAAATGGTAAGACATCCTCCTCTGGATCTATTGGTATGTCAATTACTGTAGCAACTTCGCTGTTAAGACCAACCTTAACTGCCTTGCCGAGCTCATCAAGCGATTGAGCTCTTATACCTTGTGCCCCATATGATTCGGCTAATTTAACGTAATCTGGACAGTTTTTTAGATCAATCCCAATCATTCTTTTTTCGTAGAAAGTTCTCTGCCATTGTGCAACCATACCTAATGAAAAATTGTTAATCAAGAATACTATAACAGGAATATCCTCTAATACTGAAGTTGCAAGTGAGTTTTCTGTCATATTAAAACTTCCATCTCCGGCAATGTCTAATACTGGTACATCTGGTCGTGCAACTTTTGCACCAATTGCTGCAGGAAACCCCCAACCCATAGTGCCAAGACCAGTAGAACTAAAGAAAGTACCTGGATGTATTACATCAAAGAATAATGAAGCCCACATTTGATGCTGTCCAACTTCAGTTGTAACAATTGATTCTTTAGGAAGTACTTCTCTTAATTTTCTTAAAATTTTTGCAGCTGACATCTCACCTGGATGTAATTTTAGGTTTGTACGCCAATAATCCTTTACTTCGTTAACATGGTTTAACCATTCATTTCCTTCAGATTTTTTAAATGCCTTTTTGACAAGTATTTTGAGCATTACTCGCAATGAAGCTTTAACATCACCAACAACAGCAACCTGCGTTGTTTGATTTTTTCCAATCTCCGCGGGATCTACATCCATATGAATGATTTTCAGGTTACGCTCAAATTCCTCAAATGTCCCAACAGAACGATCCGAAAATCTTGTTCCTATAGCTAAGACACAATCGACTTCAGTCATAATCTTGTTTGCTTCTGCATGACCATGCATTCCAATTGGACCTAGAGAGAGTGGATGATTCTCTGGAAAAGAACCCTTACCCTTGAATGTTGTAACAACTGGAACCAATAACATTTCAGCAATAGATTGAAGTTCCGCAAATGCAGATGAAATTATTGTTCCGCCACCAGCTAAAATTATCGGCTTCTCTGAAGAAAGAAGTAAATCTATTGCTTTTTCGATATTAGTAATATCTACATCGGACCATGGGTGATAACCAGGTATTCTTACTTCTTCCGGAAAAATAATTTCTGCTTCGTTTTGTTGAACATCTTTTGGTATATCAAGTAACACAGGACCTGGTCTACCAGTTTCCGCAATGTAAAATCCTTTTTTTACAATGTCAGGAATTTCTTGAGGTGTTCTTGGTTGGAACGCATATTTTACAGATGGGTTTGACATTCCGATTATATCACTTTCTTGAAAAGCATCACGCCCAATCATGTTTACTGGAACCTGTCCAGTAACAGCAACCATTGGCGCAGAATCTGCTTGTGCAGTTGCGATTCCAGTTAACAAGTTTGTCGCTCCAGGTCCTGATGTTGCAAAACAAACACCTGGTTTTCTACTTACCCTACCAAAACCATCGGCCATATGTGCAGCAGATTGTTCATGTCTTACTAGAATATGACGAATATTGCTTTTGTAAAGCTCATCGTACATAGGAAGGTTTGCACCACCCGGTAAGCCAAAGACTTGGTTAACGCCCTCGTTTTCCAACGCTTTCATAAGCGCTTTTCCACCATTCATAATTTCCATTTTGTCATTCATCATCTACACCATAATTTTAATCGTGTTAAAAATTTGGCTGTAAATTTACAGCTCCAGGTCAACTAGCAATAAAATACTTACAATGCTAATTGAACTGATTTTTTTCATTAGTAACTACCAACCAATAGATCCACTAATAAACATTCTTTTTTGAACAGTATTGAACAATGTTTTGACGGAAAAAGAAGTTATCAAGGTTATTGAAAGTTTTTTTGATGTAGGTAAAACAAAAAATTTTTCTGTATTGAGAGAAATTCAGATGAATGATTCTATGTTTTCCAGTTTTAGTGATGTTCCGCCATATAATTTAAAAAATTATTCTGATACAATCACACTTGAAGAATTGAGATTTTCAAGCATTTCAGATTATGAATATAAAATAATAGATCCAATAATCAGCATATATGGAAATATTGCAATTATAAAATTTAGATTAATGCAAAAAGGCATGCTAGTAGACAATAAAGCGTTCACGGGTACACATATTACAATTAATGGAAGGGCTACATTTGTTTTAATCAAGGAAGATAGTTGGAAAATTATACATTATCATCTTGATAAAATCTTCGAATAATTTTCGCTAAAAATTCTTTCTATGCTTTAGATGATTTGGGCTCTGGCTGGCAAAGTTTTTTGTATAAATTATACGCATCATCTACATTAGAATTACCATGTACTATAGACCGAACAGCACGGATCATAGGTACAGGATTATCAGATTGCCAAATATTTCGCCCCATATCAACTCCTACAGCACCACCTTTGATCGAATTGTATGTTAATTCAAGCGCATCACGTTCTGGTATTTTTTTACCACCAGCTACAATAATTGGTACAGGACATGAATCCACTACTTTTTCAAAATTTTCACAGTAGTATGTTTTTACAATATGCGCTCCCTGTTCAGCAGCAATCCTGCATGCAAGAGATAGGTACCGCGCATCTTTCTGGCCAATTTCTTTACCAACTGCCGTGACAGCTAGAACAGGAATACCAAATTCTTCAGATTCACTAACTAATTTACCAAGATTTACAATTGTCTGTTGCTCATATTTCGATCCCACAAAAACTGACATAGCTAATGCGGAAGCATTGAGCCTAATAGCGTCATTAAAGCTCACAGTTATCTGTTCATTTGATAAATCATCTCCTATGATACTAGAACCGCCTGATACTCGCAAAACAATTGGTGTTGAAAATTTAGAATCAACAGAAGTTCGTAGTACACCTCTAGTCAACATTAAGGAATCACAGTACTTGAGTAATGGTGTTATAGTTTTTCTAGGTACTTCTAGTCTTTCTGTAGGGCCTAGAAAATATCCGTGATCTACAGCTAGCATCAATGCACGATTATCATTTGGCCTGATGATGTGATTAATTCTATTTTGCAGACCCCAATCCATTTTACTTCGATTTGAAAAGAAACAGTTTACCTTTCATAAGCCTTTCTTAACTACTTATGATGATTTTCATTGCATTCTGACCTGATTTTGCATGCTCAAAGGCTTTCTGGCACTCATGTAAGTGATACTTATGAGTGATTAATTGTTTAACGTTAATTTTTTTATTTGATATTTTCTCAAGGGCGTCTCTAGTATCAAAATCAGATGCTGCGTAAGTAGTAACAATAGTAATCTCCTTTGAGTAAATAACACTCATGTCAAGCTCAATCTTAGCACCCTTGCTTGGTACACCAAACATAACAATTGTACCACCTTTTCTAACAAAATTAATAGCGTCTTGTAATGCTCTCAAACTACCAGTAGCCACAATAGCAACATCAACACCCTGATTATCTGTTTCAGATTTTATTTGCTCTAAAGCGTTAGGATCATCAGAGCGAATTGTTACCGTTTCAAACATAATCTTGCTTGCAAAATCTAAACGAAAATTATTTAAATCTAAACAAAACACTTTCCTAAACTCAAAAAACTTAGCAAGCATGGCATGCATAATTCCAGTTGGACCAACACCTAGTATAACCGCAGAATCACCTTTTTGATGTTTAAATTTATTCCATGCCCGAATACAACATGCAAGTGGTTCAATCAGTGCTGCTTCTTCAAATGACATGCTATCAGGAATCTTTAGTACGCCACCGTGGCTTATGTTCCATTCCGACACAACATATTCTTCCGCTAAACCGCATGGTTCAAGGTTTGATGTATAATATTTTTTACACATAGTTTCATTTCCATGACTACATTCATGACAATCATCTGAATAACATGCAACATGATGATGGGTAAACACACGATCACCAATGTTGAAATCTGATACTTCAGAACCAACTTGAGTTATTATACCAGCAGGTTCATGTCCTAGTTTCATGGATGGCTGTCCATATTTTCCAAATACTTTTTCAACATCAGAACCACATATTCCACACGCTTCCATCTTAACAACAATATCATGAGAACCTAGAGATGGTTTTTCAACGGTTTCTATCTCAATTATAGAATTACTTTTTACTACAGCAGCCTTCATACGATTTCTACCAACAATGATTATATTATTTTACTATAACATAAATTTATGAAAAATATAGGTGTGTAAGAAATGATAGGATTTGGTACGTTAATTATACTTGGAATAGTAATAGGCTCCGTTAGCTTTTCAATGTTTTTATTTTTAGATAATTTAACAGTTGATGTAACTTCGGAATCTGGTAAACCAGTAAATGTTAATGATGTAATATTTGATATCCATTTTGTTTCATATCATGAAGTTTTAAAGAAAGATAAGGAATACACCGCGTTTGAGAAAAATCTGGAGATGAAAGGCATAGCAACAAGCGAAGTGCCGGATGGAATTTATTTTCAAATCCAAATTACGGCTCATAATATAGGCACTGAAACTGTTAGATTTACTGGTGGTCAGTTTTACCTTTATGATATCAATAACAACAAGTATGATGCAGTGTTTATTGGGTATGGGGATAATGAATTATCGTTAATAGATCTTGAGACAAATGATTCTGTTACTGTTACAACACAATTTGATATTCCATATGATGATGAAATGCAATATAAGGTAGGAATTCTTCCAGATAAATTTGGTCTTCAGGATTCTAAAGAAAGAGGTTTTATCTGTATAAAAAATTGTTATTGAAATAACTCTTCTATGGAATTATAATTCAGAAAGTAAACTAGCGATAAAAGATTTGTATTCATCATCTGAAAACGTAGTTGATTCTATCTGATTTCTAGTCTTAGCTAGTGGAAAGTTATCCAAATGATAGCATTGATTATTAAAATAATATCCGGGACACGAACAGAAATCTAAATCTGGATCAAACCAATACTCCTTATCCATTCCCACAACTGTCCAAATCTTCCTCTTACTCGGTACAAAAATATGTAATTTTATACGTTTTTCAGATAAGAGTGAATCTGTTTTTTTTAGTTGTGAATCCATAAGAATTTAATTAAATTGGATAATTATATTTTTGATGGTACAAACTAGATTAATTCCCAATTATCCAGCCCTCATGATTGATAGTCAGGTAAAAAGTTTGGTTGTAACTGACTTGCATCTAGGATTTGAGGCAAAATTATCACAGAATAACATATTCTTAGGGAAAAACACAGCAGTGTTAGAATCTATAAAAGAGATTGAAAAAATTATAGATAAGGCAAAACCTGATTCGTTAATTCTTCTTGGCGATGTAAAGTCTGGAATAAAATATATAACAAAAATAGAATGGAATGATGTACCAGTTTTTTTAGAAAAAATTAAGAAACAAATCAGTATAACATTGATCCCTGGTAATCATGATGCTAACATAGAAAAATTGATTCCTGAAGGAATTTCACTTGCTACCTCAAAAGGAATAATTGTTGAAGATGTGCTGTTAACACATGGTCATACAATGCCATCAGAAAATTTTTCATCTGTAAATAAAATTATAATGGGACACGTTCATCCTGTTTTTTTCCAAGAAGAATCTATTATTAATGGTGAAAGAGTTTGGGTTACAATGAAATGTGAAAAACAAAGAATTTTTCCGTCAAAAACTGGTGAATTAGAAATAATAATCATGCCAACATTTAACAAACATTTTTACACAATACAAAAAAAATTCTATAAAAAGTCAATTTCACCCATATTGGATAAGATTGAAGTGTTAGAGGCTAAAATTTTGACACTTGACGGTACTATAATTGGCAATGAATCATTACTTCCCAACGTAATTTAATATAGTCATCATACGAATCCTTGAATTTTTTTTCATTATACCACCCTCGCCAAGAGTCATAGCAAAATGCCATGATTTACCGTCAAAGATAATTCATGTATAACCAAGCCGCGAACTTTGATTTCATCTGACCCGGAAAATCTTGGTAATCCTTCTATTCTGATGACTGGATCAGGTATACCATAATTTCCTACTAATGGGTAAGTTAAGGTAAAAATTTGCCCATTATATTATGGATCTGTGAGTCTTTTGAGATAACCGACCATTCCAGTGTTAAAGATAATTTCACCAAAAGTTAAACCGGAATAACCGAATCCATTTCCAGCAAAATCAGAACCGTCACTTAAGATCAGTTTTCCAAACTTGTTTGCGTATTTGGATTTTTTTATTGCTGTTGAAACCCTCGAAAAGTTATCTTAAAAAATAATTTAGTTTTTGTAAGATAAGATAAATTTAAAATTTTCTTTAGTATTTTAGTTATAATGCCTTAAATTGTTCACTCCATTTGTAATACGCTCTAATCGCATCCATGGATACACTTGGTTTTCGTCTAGCCATAGTTTCTCTGAAGTCTTTCATCATTAGATCTCGTGGCTGTGAAAGGCTTTCTCCATTTACGGGCTCCACATATTCAGGCGTATGAAACATTTCATTTACAACCTTAAGTTGAACCGATTGACATATGTCTTTGATATCACTTGCGCTATATCCGTCAAAAATCGATGCCAATGTATGAAGACGCACCCTACTATCAATTTTTAGTTGGTTTGTATAGAGAGCAAAAAGTTTTTCTCTAGCTTCAAGTGATGGCAAGGAAACATAAATTCTTTTTTGGAATCTACGTAAAAATGGATGATCTAGACTCCAAGGTTTATTGGTTGCACCGATCACATACAATTTGGTGTCTTTTCCCTTATCGTTAATTCCATCTATTTCTGTTAGAAATTGATTCCTAGATCTTACCTCGCCCCCAATTTCATTTGTACGTTCACCTAAAAGGGAATCGAGTTCATCAATAAATAAAATCACAGGCTTTCCTTCCCTCTGAGCATAGCCATGTGCCATTTTAAATAATCTTGAAACATTTTTTTCCGCCTCCCCAAGCCATTTACTCATCATAGATGAACCATCCACATTGATGAAATATCCATCAAGTTCATTTGCTGTTGCTGCAGCTAGAACTGTCTTACCACAACCAGGTGGACCATACAATAGTATTCCCCTTGGCCAACCTAATGGAAAAAGATCACCCCTTTTCGTAGGATAAACGATTGATTCACGTAATGCGTTTTTTGCGTCGTCCACACCAACAACATCATCCCACTTCACATCTGGTTTTTCCTTCATCACCATATCATCAAAATTATCTTGTTTGGGCTTAGATAGATTAGCTTGCTGTTCTTGAGGTGATGCTGTAGGATCAACTACTGGTTCTATATCAGTACCTGTAGCCTGTAGTACTTTGATTCTATTCTGATACGAACCCATTCGTTCTGTGTATATTTTATTTAGTTTACTGTCAGGATAAAGATGCATTAATTTCAATAACGAGTCTATAGCCTTTTGATAATGGGCAACTGCCATTCCACGCGCACCCTGAGAATCATATTTTATTGCGTCTGAGGCGTACTGACTAGCGCTTTTTTCTAATTCCTGTGGTGCCATATTCATCTAAATTACCTTAATAGTATTCGGTTTAGTTTTACAAATACACCATAACTAGTAAACAACTGTAAAATAGATAGTTAAATAATTTACACTAGTTCAGGCTCAGTCAGGGATTTTACGTTAACTGTTTCTAAGTTGTGAATTCATTTTTTGTAAAAATTTTTTTATTTTGTTTTTTGGAATGATAGCCCCACATGCTTTATCGTGTCCCCCACCAGAACCACCAAGTTCATCAGCCAGTGATGATACCAATCTACCCAAATGTACTTTACATGAACGAGAGCCTCTTACTGAAACAGCATATATACCATTATCAATTCTTTCTTTATAGGCAACACCTACATTTTTTCCTGAAAGACCAAGTACGAAGTTTACAGCACCACTCGCTCCAGAATCTAACACTTCCATATGAGCTAGGTTTTTTGAAATTTTCATTGATTTCTTGACTTTTGATATTATCTCAGCGAGTTTTCCAACTTGAATCTGAGCAAACTCAAACGCGTTTGGTATATCATGAGGATACGTTGAATCACTTAATTCTTCCACCAGATACAAAAGATATTCAGCATCTTTTTGGTGTCCTACAATATTGTAAGTTAGAACAGTCGCATTAACTAATACAAATTGTCTATCATACATTTGTAAAAGCTTTGTAGCTATCGGTCTTTCTTCCATGTAATCAGTTACTGCTGCACATGCTGCTATAAATGAAGAATGTTCTGATAGTTTTTTCTGAAATGCATTATAGACAAGAACCGTTGTACATTCAGAAACATCATGAATAAGTACAACTTTACTTTTTTTGAGTTTAGTGATGACTGATGAATCTAGTTCATGATGATCTACATATGTAACTGAAACTCGTTTTTTTTGTTAGTTCAGAAAGTATCTCTACAAAATTATCACTATTTTTTTTACTTAATCCTAGATCACAGATAAATAATTTTTTTAAAGTATCGTCATTACGTAATGACTCTAGTACATCCATCATCTCAGGATAGTCTACAAGTATACAGTCACCTCCAAATAATTG
>JOTC01000004.1 GCA_000746705.1 Marine Group I thaumarchaeote SCGC AAA799-O18
CAAGCAGTATTTTGCTCATCATTCTCTAGATTTTCTACAAGTTTTTTTTCTAAATCACTTGGTGCAATCATATCTGGAACGACAATAACCACAAAAGCAACAGCACACATGAGATAAATGAAGGATCTCTTTTTTAGGAACTTTTTAAGATCAGATTCTTTTTTTGTATTGTTATTTTCTTTATCTGAATCTGAATTTTGACCCAATATATCTAATCAAAACCCATGCTAAAAAAACCTAACTTCAGTCTTTGGTAAAAAATTCTTATTAATTCTGATCAAATAGTTTTTTTGAACATTCTTGCTGCTCTTGAAAAGAATGTTCTTTTAGTGGCTTATGGCAAATTTTACATAATGGATCTGGCGAATCGTCAGGTTTTGGAGGTTTAGTCATCAATTTTAGCTATTAACCATGTCAATTCATACAAAATAAAGATAGATATTAACGATGAATAGTGAATCGTTATGATACGAGCAGTCTGTAAAGACTATGGATATGATTGTGATTTTTTTATCGAAGGAGATATGGACAAAGTTGTCCAAGAATTTGGCAGGCACATTAAAGATAAACATGGAATTGAATATGAGGAAGAAACATTAATAAAATTTATGCTGAATCACAATTATTAAAATTTTTTATCAAATTACATTCCATCTTGTTCCGGTATGACAGATAATGTTGTGGTATTAGTAACATTTTTTATTTTTCTGATTTTTTTAGTGATTACATTTTCAATATCTTTATTCGTTGATGCAGTAATTTTAACAAGTATATCATAATAGCCAAAAGTTCCCTTTGCTTCTTTAACTGAATCTAATCTTAATAATTCTCGTAGTACTTCCATCTCATGCCCGATAGTACATTGTACAAGTATGAATGATATATTCAATCTATTCACCCTTCATTTCCTGGCGTGATTTAAACAGCGGTTTTATTCCCAACATGTCATAATTACCACTTACACATGTAAAACACATTGAATCTACAGGTATTCCAACAGCATGTGCAAGGTTTTCGGGATCGTTATATCCTAGAAAGTCTACTCCAACGTCGTGCCTAATCTTTTCTACAATCTCATCATCTGAATAATTTTTGTCATCAACATACGTTGCTAATTCTTCCTGAGATGGAAAATCTATACCAGCATAACATGGAAATTTGATTGGTGGGTATGTTATAACCATACTAATTTTACGCGCACCTGCTTTTCTTAATGCCTTAACAATTGCTTTTGAACTCGTTCCCCTAACTAAACTATCATCAACAACAATAACATGCTTTCCTTCAATAATTTCTTTAATGGGTATTATCCACCTGTTAATTTCTATACGATCACTTTGATGTGGTTCAATAAAACTTCTAAGCGGACCTTTTTTACTGTAACGATCTTTTAACAATCCCTCATCAAATGATATGCCAAGCTCCTGTGCATATCCTAACGCAGCCGGTCGTGCAGAATCAGGAACAGGGATTACTAAATCAGCATCTTTTATTGGATACTTTTTTGCTAGAAACTGACCAATTTTTTTTCGTGAGATATAGATATTTGAACCTTCCATTTTGCTTGATGGATGTGCAAAGTATGTGAATTCGAATGAACAATGCGCCTTTTGTTTTTCTTCTGAAAACATTTCAGATTCAACTCCATTTTTGGAAAACTTGATTAATTCACCAGGAGTCACATCACGTATCAAATCTGCACCAACCGCTGACAATGCAGATGATTCAGATGCAACAATATTAGTTCCACCATCAGTCTTTTTGCCTAAAACAAGTGGCCTAAAACCTCGTGGATCACGTGCAGCATAAACAGATGTATCATCAGAAAGAAAAGTAAAGCAATAAGATCCAATCATCTCATTTCTTAAAACTGATAATGCGTCACCAAACTTACCTTTCTCTGAAATTAATGAAACAAGTCTCTGTGCTGCCACAAGTGTATCACTAGATTTTTGAGGTGTAAATGAACAACCGCCAACCATATTAGATAATTCTTCCACATTAGAAATTGTTCCATTATGTGCAATACACAAATCTTTGACTTTTAGTGGCTGTGCATTATCTAAATTACTTTTTCCAATTGTAGAATATCGTATATGACCAATTGCCGAAGCAGATGAATATTCAGTACAAATATTCTTAAAATCATTTGCAGATGATGAAACTAAACCTATTTTTTTTAATGGTGATTTACCTGGTACTGCAATACCCCACGCCTCCTGCCCTCTGTGTTGAAGTGCTCGTAATGTATCAATTAACATTGGTACAACATTAATCCCATCCACACTAAAAATTCCTACAACACCACAATTCTCCTTAACCATTTTTTAACAATTCCTCCAATGTATTGAAATATTTTTTTTGTGCTATATCTACTCTAAATTTAATCAGGTATTTTGATTTATGTTTAAATTTAATTTGATCGCCAGAAAATCTTCCTAAAATATCAAAAGTAGTTTTTTTCTTTGTAAGAAATTGTTTTACTTGATTAATATTTTTTTTATCAATTACTAATAAATATCTAGAATGGCTCTCTGAGAATAATGATTTTTCAATACTAAAATCATTCTCGTGTGATAGTTTTTCAATATTAATATCACAACCTATATTCCCAAAAATTGAAAGCTCTGAGATCGCAATAGCAGCCCCACCCTTAGAACAATCATGTATTGATTTAATGAGATTATTTTTAATTAATGATAACACAGCTAGCATATTTAATTTAGAATCTTTAAAATTAACAGTTGGGCAGGTGCCTCCAACAAATTTATGGATATACTCGTAATATTCAGAACCGCCAAGTTCATGTTTTGTTTTCCCGATAATTACTAAATAATCACCGGGAGTTGGAGGAATTATTGTTAATGGTGTCTTTTCAATAATTCCTAATACACCAACAAGTGGAGTCGGTTTGATTGCACCCAAGTCAGTTTCATTGTAAAAACTAACCTTGCCACCAACGCATGGTATTCTTAGAAATTTTGCAAAATCAGCTAACCCTTCAATTGATTCCATGAATGTCCAAAACACTTCAGGATTCTCTGGGTTACCAAACTGTAGATGGTCTATCATTCCAATGGGCTTTGCACCTGTACAGATAACATTTCTACATGCTTCTTCGAAACAACCGATAGTTCCCTGCCTAGGATCAAGGTAACATTGTTTTGGATTACCATCAATTTTTACAGAAAGAAATTTTCCATTATCTAATCTTAGAACTGAAGCATCAAAACCAGGTTTTACTACAGTTCTTATGCCCACTTCATGATCATATTGACGAAAAACCCAATGCTTACTTGCAATATTAGGACTGGCCAATAACTTCAGAATTATTTCGGAATAATTCAGAGGTGTTTTTACTTCCAATTCAGATTTGATATTCTGTAAATATTTTGGTCTAGTTTTTTTTCTATCTAATAATGGCGCACGAGCAACAAATTCAGCTGGTAATAATGCCAATGTTTTTGGTCCCTTCTTTATATGCATCATTTTATCATTAGTTACATGACCAATTATAGAACAACTAATTCTATATTTAGTACAAATTTGTTTTAGTTTTAGTAATTTTTTCTTATTTGTGATAATTAACATTCTTTCTTGTGATTCTGAAATCATTATTTCATGAGGTAGTAATTCATCTTCCCTAGTATGAATACTATCAACATCAAGTTCTATGCCAATACCAAGACTCTCAGCAGTTTCAGAAATTGCACATGATAAACCGCCACCGCCCAAATCTTTCATAGCATTAATGCATTTCTCATTTCTTGCCTCAAGAATTGCTTCTATAATTAATTTTTCAATAAATGGATCGGGAATCTGTATTACAGAACGGTTTTCATTTTCTAGTGAATCTGATGCAAATTGTGAACCACCTATTCCATCACGACCTGTAGAACCACCAATCAGTACAACTAAATCTCCACTGCTTGCATGATTTTTTATTAATTTATCTTTTTTCCCAAAACCAATTGCGGCAACATCAACTAATGCATAATTTTTGTAACATTGATCAAACTCAACTTCTCCACCAATTGTTGGTATTCCAAGACAATTCCCATAATCAGCTATTCCTAAAACAGCATTTTTAAAAAGCCACTTTGCATTATTATCTTTCTCAATATTTCCAAAACGTAATCCATCAAATATTGCAATAGGACGAGTTCCGGCAGATAAAATATCCCTAATCACACCACCAACACCAGTGGCTGCTCCACCATACGGTTCAACAGCAGATGGATGATTATGACTTTCAATATGTACTGTTACAACATAGCCATTCCCTACATCAAGAACTCCTGAATCAAAACCTTTTTCATTAATTACATTTAGGCCAGTAGTTGGTAGCAATTTAAGATGTTTTTTTGATGATTTGTAAGAACAGTGTTCAGACCATTCAGCAGCAATTATCTGCAATTCTATATTATTTAGAGTCCTACCAATTGTTTCGGTTAAATATTTAGATTCATGAACACTAAGACTCATTTTTTTACCCCAATAGTCTGCAACAATGATTCAAAAATTAATGAAGAAGGTCTATTATCAATTGGATTGATTTCTGGCTCTGCTGCCCTTTCAGGATGAGGCATCATACCAACTACATTTCTTTCTTCATTACATATTCCCGCAATACCTAAGGATGAACCATTTATCATTTCTTCATAGGTAAAAACAATTTGATCATTATCGTGTAAGTTATGAAGAGTTTTTTCATCAGCAAAATATCTGCCTTCACCATTAGCTATAGGAATAGGAATTTTCTGATCATACTTTAGTTTAGAAGTAAATGGAGTTTTATTATTTTTAACTAGTAGATTAGTCCATTTGCACATAAAATTTAGCGAGTCATTCTTCAACAGTACACCAGGTAAAAGTTCAGATTCAACAAGAATTTGAAAACCGTTACATATACCAAGGATGGGTACTCCTCTTTTAGCTAGTTTTTTGATATCAGAGATGATAGGGCTATGTGCAGCGATAGCACCAGCTCTGAGCCTATCTCCGTACGAAAACCCTCCAGGCAAAACTACTGCATCAATTTTTTGTGGTAGATGCTTTTCATGCCAATAATATTCAACGTCCAATTTAAAGACGTCAGATAATACATGAAATACGTCCCTATCACAATTACTACCAGGAAAAACTACGACGCCTACATTCACATATTTTATTGTCATTTCGCTTTATTAAATCAACACAACAGTTTTTACCTAAAAAATAAACAGTCGTGCATGGGACAAATTAGAGATATTATGGAGAAAAATGTTATTACAATTGAAAAGGAACAAACTATATTCCAAGCAGCCCAATTAATGAAAGTAAATGATATTAGTTTTGTAGTAATAGTTGAAAATGGAAACCCTGTTGGAGTCTTAAGTGAACGTGATTTTGTACAAAAATTTTGTGTTGATAATAAAAAACCAGATGAAATAATGATTTCAGAAATAATGTCTTATAAGTTTAGGTGGGTAGAACCAACTACAGAAATTGAAGATGCCATTCAAAAAATGCTGAATAATAACATAAGAAGGTTACTTGTGTTAGACAATAAAAAACTTGTAGGTGTGATCACACAAACTGACTTGACAAGCTACTTGCGTGATAAATTATTAGTTGATGGAACTATAAAGAATATTCAAAAATGATAAATCACTTATCAAAAACTTCAATAGTTACTTTACTTACCAATGGATTAAAAATTCTTAATTCGTCACAAAGTTTATGAATTTTTTCTACGGCTGATTTTTTGGTTTTATCATTAATTTGAAATTTAAGCACTTTACCTGAACGAATTTTTGATATTGAACCGTAATTACCTTTTAAAACCAGATCATTTAGTATAGTTTCCCCTTCAGGATCACTAATACCTGGTTTGTTTTCAATAGTCACGTGTACCAAATATACTGGCATGTTAATTTTCATAATCAAAACATAATATTTTATCCTACCTTTCTTACTAATTGACGGGTATTGGGTACAAAGAAAAAAAGAAAATCTAGGCAATATAAAAGAAAAAAAGGTAGAAGTCGAAGTCGGTCTGTATAACACTTGTTTGGATATAATTTGCTATTTTTGTGAGGCTGCAGATACAAATGCCTTGAAAGTATGCTCTGGAAATCCTGGTCTACTGCTAAATTCTGGGTGGAACTGTACACCAAAGAAGAATTTATGAGATGGAACCTCCAATATTTCCATTCTTTTTCCATTATCACTTTCAGCAGTAAAGTTCATTCCATTTTTTTGGAATTGTTCACGGTAATTTGTATTAAATTCATATCTATGCCTATGCCTCTTATAGATCACTTCCTTGTTGTAAATTTTGTATGCTAATGAATTTTTATTCACATTAATTTCATTTGCACCCAAACGTAATGAACCGCCCATATTTGTTATTCCCTCTTGTTCTGGTAAAAGTGCAATTATTGGATGTTTAGTATCAGAAGTTATTTCAGTTGAATTAGCTTCTTCAAGTTTACAAATACTTCTTCCAAAAGATACCGCAGCTAATTGAAACCCAAAACATATTCCAAGAAAGGGTATATTTTCTTTAAGAGCAAAACTTACTGATTCAATAATTCCTTCAGAACCACGTGTACCAAATCCGCCAGGAACTAAAATTCCTTGATATTCTGAGAGTTTTTTTGTGTTCCCGTTTAACGTTTCTGAATCAATCCAATCTATGCTAACAGAAGAGTTTATTGATGCTGAAGCGTGTTTCAATGCTTCATTTACACTAACATAACTATCAGCTAAAGTAACATACTTCCCAACCATTGCAATTTTAATCTCATTTTCTGTTATTTGTAAAGAATTTACGATTGTATTCCAAATATCCCAATTTTCTGAAGCATTGACATATCCTACTTTTGCAAATTTCTTAAAAATAACTTCAACTAATCCTTGTTCATACAACATTTGTGGTATCATAAAAACTGATTTTGCATCATGACAAGAAAACACATCACTAGTAGATACATTTGTAAACATGGAGATTTTTTTTCTAGTTTTTTCTAATAATGGTGTTGTACAACGAATACACAACAGATCTGGTTGAATACCAATCCTTCTTAGTTCTTGGACACTGTGCTGTGTTGGCTTCGTTTTTTGCTCACCAACAACATCCAAAGAGGGTGCTAAAGTAACATGCACAAAAATGACATTCTCAGATCCGTCTTCTAATCTAATTTGCCTTAATGCCTCTAGGAATGGTAGACTTTCTATATCACCAACAGTGCCACCGCATTCAACAACTAATACATCAAGATCTTCAGTTTTTACTATAGCCCTAATACGGTTTTTAATTTCATCAGTTACATGTGGTATGATTTGAACACATGCACCTAAATATTCACCCTTTCTCTCAGATTCAATTACTTTAGAATAAATCTGTGCAGTTGTAATATTATGTGACATTGGAATGTTTTGATTAAGATATCTTTCATAACTACCAATATCCATATCACATTCGCCCCCATCTTCTGTTACAAATACTTCACCATGTGTAACAGGATTCATTGTACCTGCATCAAAATTCAGATATGGGTCAATTTTTACACAAGAAACTTTTTGGTTTGACAATTGTAGGAGTTTAGAAATTGAGGATGAAACTACACCTTTTCCAAGACCTGACATAACTCCACCAGTAACAAAAATAAACTTAGTCTGCATAGATGTGTAAGTATTTTCCCACTTATGTAGCTTTTCCTAAGTTCTTGTACTTTTTTTCAGCTTTTTTGTATATTCCGTTATCTTATTCTGTAATTTAGACAAAGGTGTATTCTCAATAATCTCAAGATTGGCACTTCCTACAATTACTGCATCAACGCCTAATGAAACATACTTTTTTACATCAGCAGGAGTTGATATTCCAAACCCAATTCCCATGGGTAGTTTTCCACCAACAGCATTTTTAGTAATTTTTATTGCGTCGATAGTATAATTATGAATTTTTGTCTGTACTCCGGTTGTTCCAAAGACAGCAACCATATACAAAAATCCAGTGCTGGCTCTGGCAATTTTTTTTAGTCTATCATTCTTTGTATTTGGTGAAACCAAAAATATTGTATCAAGATTATTATTTTTAGCGGATTTCAGATATTCTTTTGACTCTTCAATAGACATGTCTGGCAGGATTAAACCATCAATGCCAACATTTTTTGCTTTTGACATAAATGCAGCATAACCGTGTGTATAAAGGATATTCGTATATGTCATTAAAACAATGGGGATATCAATCTCTTTTCTGATCTTTTTTACGAGGCTGAAAAATTTCTCAATCTTTGCACCCTTGTTTAATGAAACAGTGCTTGCATTTTGTATCACAGGACCATCCGCTATAGGATCAGAAAATGGAAACCCCAACTCGATAATATCTGTACCGCCTTTGACAAGACCTCTGACTATCGATAGAGTCGTATTTTCATTGGGAAATCCTGTCATAATGTACGAAATCAACGCTTTTTCGTTCTTGGATTTTAATTCCTTGAACTTATCTTGAATTTTTGACATTTTTCCTTAGATATTGTTTTACTATGTCAATGTCTTTATCTCCACGTCCTGATAGTGTAACCACTATTGAATCAGATTTTGATTTTGTTTTAGCTATTTTAATTGCATGTGAAACAGCATGAGCAGATTCCAGTGCTGGTATGATACCCTCGGTTCTTGTTAGTGTCAAAAATGCGTTAATCACTTCATTATCTGTCGCGCTTTTGTATTTTACTTTACCATTATCCTTCAAAAATGCATGTTCCGGACCAACCCCAGGATAATCCAGTCCAGCTGAAATACTATGAGTTTCCTTAATCTGTCCATCATTATCCTGTAATAGATAAGTCATCATTCCATGTAACACACCCTTTTTACCCGCATTTAGCGTAGCAGAATGCATGCCTGTCTTCAATCCTTTCCCTGCAGCCTCAACACCAACCATCTCCACATCATCATCAATCATTGGATAAAAAGTACCAATTGCATTTGAACCACCACCAACACATGCAATTACCGTATCTGGAACACCTTTCATCTGTTTTTTTATTTCCTTTCCAATTATGGATTGAAAGTCACGTACCATTACTGGATACGGGTGTGGGCCAACAGCTGAGCCAAGAAGATAGTATGTTGAATCAACATTAGTTATCCAGTCACGAATTGCTTCATTAATTGCATCTTTCAGTGTCTGTGAGCCTGATTTCACAGGATATACTTTACAACCAAGCAAATCCATTCTGAAAACATTTTGTTGCTGTCTGACAGTGTCCTTGTATCCCATGTAAACTTCTGATGGTAATCCCAAACATGAACATGCCATCGCAGTTGCAACTCCATGTTGACCAGCACCAGTTTCAGCAATTATTCGCTTCTTCTTCATTCTTTTTGCAAGTAAAGCTTGGCCAAGCGTATTGTTGATTTTATGTGCCCCACCGTGTAGTAGATCTTCTCGCTTGAGGAAGATTTTTGCACCTCCTATATTTTTTGTTAGATTTTCTGCAAAATAAAGCGGAGTTGGTCTTCCAGCATAATTTTTTAGATAATAATCGAATTCTTTTTGGAAACTTTTATCATTTTTGAATCTTTGATAATTTTCTTCTAGCTCCTCAATAGCTGGAACAAGTGTCTCTGGAATGTACTTTCCGCCGAAATCTCCGAATCTTCCATCTTTAGGCATTCCTATTTTCATATCGCATTCACCAATTTTGATACACTTGTTTGTATATCTGGGCTTTTCATTATACTTGTACCTATAAGAAATGCGTCCGCACCACAACCATGTAAAAATTTTACATCTTCTACTGACTTGATTCCGCTTTCGGATAATATTATTTTAGATTTCTGGAAATCTTCTAAAAGTTGCTTTGTTGTTTCAAGATTAATTTCAAGTGTATCTAGATTTCTATTATTAATTCCAATAATATCTGCATTAGTTTTTAATGCATTTACAAACTCTGTTTTAGTATGTGCCTCAAGTAAAATTTTTAGTCCTTTTTTATGACCATAATCAATTAACCTGTCCAAATCAGTAACATAGTCATTATCAAATAATGCCTGAATAAGTAAAAAATAATCCGCACCCATTTTTTTTGCAGCATCTATCTGTATTTTATCAATCATAACATCTTTCATTAATAATGGAATTTTCACGTTTTTTCTGATTTTGACAAAGTATTCCGGTGAACCATTGAATAAATATGGTTGCGTTAAAATGGAAAGTGCTTGTGCACCACCAGATATCATCGATTTAGCTATTTGTAACGGATCAGAAATTTGTCTAATATCACCTTCAGCTGGTGATGAGAATTTTATTTCAGTAATAAGAGATGCATGGTTATTATTCCTTATCGATTCTTGTAAATCAATATCTGATTTGGGTAATGTATCAGTAACAGCATAAATACCATCATTAATTGCGTTCTGTGAATTTTCAACTAATTTTTGTAGCAAGTTTTCTATAATTTTTCAACTCCTTCTAATTTTTCCATGTCACCACAATTTTTTACAAAGTTTTCTAGTTTATCAAATGCCTTACCACTATGAATAGTACCTAATGCCAATTCAACTGCATCAGTAAAACTGTCTGCCATATCTGACACTATTAGTCCACCGGCAGCATTTAGTGCAGTGATTTCAATTTTTGTTTTGTTTGCTGAGTCATTTAGGACAGTCACGAATGATTTAATCGCGTCTTCTTTTGAACTTATTTGTATGTCAGAGATATTACCGTTTTGCAATCCAATTTTCTGAGGGTCTAAAGTCATTTTTGTGATCATATTATTCTTTAACATACAAATTTGGTTTTTAGATGTGGTTGATAATTCATCCATTCCATCATCTGATCTAACAGCCATGACTGTCTCTGCATTTTTTCTTTTCAAAATTTTTACAATTCTTTCCTGATAGTTCTCTGAGAAAACGCCGATTAGTTGGTTTTTTACCATTGCTGGATTAGTTAATGGTCCTAATAGATTGAATGCAGTTCTGCCACCAACAACTTTTCTGGCTTTTGCAACATTTTTCATCGCTGGATGAAATCTTTGTGCAAACATAAATCCTATACCAAACTTTTCTATTGTTTCATTTACTTTGTTAGGCTCAGAATTCAGGTCGATTCCAAAATATTCAAAAATATCTGCGCTACCGGATACACCAGATATTGAACGGTTTCCGTGCTTAGCAACATTTCCTCCAGCGCCAGCAATTACAAATGATGCAGTTGTTGAAATGTTGAATGTTTTGAGCTTATCACCACCAGTACCACACACATCAATGATTTTTCCCTTGCAATTTGGTGATATATGTAGAGAATATTCTTCCATTTTGTTTAACATGGCTAAAAGTTCATCATCTGATTCACCTTTTTGTGTCAAATTTTTTAGAAAGTCAGCAACATCTTGATCGTTTTGTGTGCCACCGAGTATTTCATTCATCACGCTGGTCATTTGTTCAATTGTTAAACTATCCCCACGGGAAAGATGTTGTGTTAAATCTTTAATCATTTTTAACCCTCTCAATGAAGTTCTTTAGGATTTTTTTGCCTTCGTCTGTCATAATGGATTCTGGGTGGAATTGTACCCCTTCAATAAAAAATTTCTTGTGGCTAACTCCCATAATCTCACCATCATCCTCTGCAACTGCGGTAATTTTTAGTGAATCTGGTATTATTGTTTTTTCACCAACTAACGAATGATATCGTGTTGCTCTAAATGGATTCTCAACCTCTTTGAATAATGAGTCATCATAATGTTTGATCTGGCTTGTTTTTCCATGTCTAATGTTCACAGCATTGGTAACCTTTCCACCAAAGCAATCAATAATTCCCTGGTGGCCTAAGCATACACCCAAAATTGGTGTTTTTGGTCCAAGTTCTAGAATAACATTCTTACAAATTCCAAAGTATCTTTCGTCTTCAGGTGTTCCAGGCCCTGGTGAAATAACTATTGCATCATAGTTTCTGTCCTTTATCTCACTAATTGTAATTTTATCATTTCTTATGACATCTGAACTAACACCGAGCTCACCTAGTCTTTGGGCAAGGTTGTAGACAAACGAATCATAATTGTCAATAATTAGAAACTTCATTTTGATGCCTCTCTCAGTGCAATCAGCATTGCATTAGCTTTGTGATCGGTTTCCTTCAATTCATTTTTTGGTATTGAATCAAATACAATTCCTGCACCAGCCTGTACGAAACCTGACTTTCCATCTGCAAAAATACTTCTTATTGCAATTGCAAAATCGCAGCATCCATTAAACGAAAAGTATCCAACAGCACCCGCATAGGGACCCCTAGATTCTGGTTCAAGCTCATCAATAATTTCCATAGCTCGAACTTTTGGTGCTCCTGAAACAGTGCCTGCTGGGAAAATAGCTTTGAATGCATCATACATATCATATTTCTTGCCAATCTTTCCAACAACATGTGTTACCATATGTTGCACATGGCTGAATTTTTTTACTTCCATTAGTTCTTTAACATGAACAGTACCATAATCACAAACTTTACCAACATCGTTTCTACCTAAATCAACTAGCATTGTATGTTCAGCTAATTCTTTTTCGTCACTGATTAGTTCCTCTTTCATTCGTTTATTGGTTACTTCGTCATCTGTAACCTTTCTTGTACCAGCAATTGGAAATGTTTCTACCTGATCATTTGTAACACGTAAAAGCATTTCAGGGGATGAACCTATTATTATTTTTTCATTCATTTTCATATGATATAGATATGGTGAGGGGTTTAATGAGCGAAGTTTTTGATATACTTTTAGATAATCACCGTGAGCACGAAATGAAAATTTTCTTGACAGCACTACTTGGAATATGTCTCCATCATAGATGTATTTTTTTGCCTTGTCTACTATCTTAGTAAATCTATCCTCATTTAGATTTGGCTTGATGTCAGATATGGTAAATTTATCAAACTTGGACTCCGATATTTTTATCTCATCTACTCTATTTTTGTCATAATAGAAATAAAGAGATTTTTTTTGTTTATTATCGAACAGTATACCATCATTGTAAATTCCAAATTCCATTATTGGTTCCGTTATGATTGTTCTATCATTCATGTTTCTACTATGATCTTTTGGTATCTTTTCCCATAATCTAATTGCGTCATAATTGATTATTCCAACAGCCCCTCCCAGGTAGCGATATGATTGATCATTGGTTTTTTGTACAAGATCCTTGATCGTGTTGAGTGGTTCTATTGTGGGGATTGTCTTAATAGAATTATTTCTGTCTTGGATTGTAACTCTGTTATAATATCCCTTCACAACAAACTCAGGATCAAAGCCCATGATTGAAGTTTCAGCTAGTTCTTCTGGACCTGTTAATGACTCGAATAAGAATGAGTACGAATAATTTCGTGATATTTTATTATAGATTTCAAATTGGGTGCCAGTATAATCTAGAGAAACTATCCTAGGAATGCTTGTGTGTCCAAATATGTCCACCCATACAAATGAACAAAACTGAACCGTATTTAAACCATGATTTTTAGATTAAAAAAATTAAGGATAAAATATGGGTTTTTAAGAACAGAAATTGGGTTTTTCGGTATAAAATTGCTGTTTTAATGTCTTAAAATGTCATCAATTAAAAACTGAAATTTCATATAACATGCATCAATAAATAAAAAATCAGTATACCGTATAGTACGGTACATTTATAATCGATTAGGAAAATATTTGGATATGAAGAAAACATGCCACATATGTGGCACGACTAATCTAGACTGGAGTCAGTCATATCACCGATTGACTGGTAAATGGAAGCTTGAGAGCCATGAAAAATGTTCTAATATTTATCGGTTGTAGCAGTATAGTAATCTCGACTACACTCAAAAATCGTCATGTCAGGTTCTTTCAACATTTTAAGAAAATTACTTGGGATCAGTTGTTGCACCGTTAGCAGCAGAACCAACTAGAAATGCGTATTTAGCTAACGCACCTGATTTATAGTTAGGTTTAGGCATTTTCCACTCTTTACTTCTTTTTTCAAGTTCCACTTTTGAAACTTGTAGATTAATACTATTGTCCTCAATATTGATACTTATCTCATCACCGTTTTTGACAAGGGCAATTGGCCCACCAACAAATGCCTCAGGTGCAACATGACCAACCATAAATCCGCGTGTTCCGCCAGAGAATCTACCATCTGTTACCATTGCAACTTTTTTACCTAATCCCTGTCCCACAATAGCTGCTGTGGTAGACAACATTTCTCTCATTCCGGGACCGCCTTTTGGCCCCTCATATCTAATAACTATTACATCACCATCCTCAATTTCACCATTTGCAACGGAGTCAAATGCGGATTCTTCACCGTCAAATACCCTTGCTTTACCAGTAAATTCTGTCATTTCTACACCTGCGGTTTTAATTACTGCACCATCAGGAGCCAAAGTTCCCTTCAGTATTACAGCAGTTCCAACTCCATGTAACGGATTTTCAATATCTCTTACAATTTGTTGCTTAGCAGTACTTGATATTTTATATTGTCTGATATTTTCTTCGATTGTTTTTCCAGTCACAGTTAGAGAATTACCATGAATTAGACTATTATCTAATAATTTTTTCATTATCAATGGTATTCCACCTATTTTATCAAGACTATTCATAACATAATCACCGCCAGGTTTCATGTCAGCTATATGTGGTGTTTTTTTTCTTATTCTTTCAAAGTCATCATATGTTAATTTTATTCTTGCTTCACTTGCTAATGCAAGTAAATGTAAAATACCATTAGTAGAACCACCAACAGCATTTAACATTGTAATAGCATTTTCAAATGATTCAAATGTTAAGATATCACGTGGTTTGATATTTTGCGCTAGTAATTCTGTGCATGCCATACCTGTATCATATACCATTTTTTGCCTCCTATCATCTTCAGCCGGAGGGCTTGCACTTCCAGGTAATGCAATACCAATTGCCTCAGAAATTGAAGCCATAGTATTCGCTGTGAACATCCCACCACAGGAACCAGCGTTTGGACATGCAGTATTTTCAATATTTTTTAATTCCTCTAATGAAATTTTACCAGCATCATAAGCACCTACTGCCTCATAAACATCAACAACTGTTAGTTCCTTTCCGTCTAACATTCCAGGCATAATTGTTCCGCCATAAACAAAAACGGAAGGAATATTCAGTCTTGCCATAGCCATCATAGTACCTGGTAAACTCTTATCACATCCAGCAATCCCAACTAATGCATCATATTGATGGGCTCTTACCATTAGTTCGATCGAATCCGCAATAATTTCTCTACTAACTAATGATGATTTCATTCCTTCATGCCCCATTGCGATTCCATCGCTAACGGCGATTGTGCTAAATTCCCTTGGTGTTGCACCCGCATTTTTTACACCATCTTTTGCTTTTTGCGCAAGCTCAGGTAAATGTATGTTACAAGGAGTAGCTTCATTTCCAGTATGACAAACACCAATGAAAGGCTTAGCAAGGTCTTCATCAGATAAACCCATAGCCTTATACATTGCACGATGAGGTGCTCTTGACGTTCCTTCGACTACATTTCTGCTAGATATATCCATTCTAAACATCTTCAAGATACATTACTATAATTTAAATTCTAAAAATGTAAATTTCATAAACAAGTAACAATTACAAAAATCATGAATTCTGATGAAATCAAAAATTTCTTGCATGATGTTAAAGATGATCTTGTTAATTTAGATGGATTAGTTCATTATTATGATTTTTTGGGAAACCATAATATTCGAACAATTGTCTTCAACCCTGAAAATGCTCAGAGTTTCTTTGAAGGTGCAGTAGTTGCAATATTAGAGCAAAGATATCGAGAATTTTTTCGTAGTAAATTTAATGTTGAGATGAATGAAATTATTAGACTGGATTTACTGGAGTTAATTAGATCATATATGCCAAATATTCAAAAAATATTTGATGACTAGATTTTGTAAGGATTTATGCATTTACTCTCTGATTATTTGTGAATCAAGCTCTTTCAGTTGTTCAGTAATCTGCTCTTGGGTTTCATTTCCATATGAGACTAAGATTCTATCCTGATCTTCGAAAACATAATCATTAATACTTCTTACAGATTGATGGTTAATGTAGTACTTGAGTGAATAGTCTTCGTTGGTACAGAATTGTCTACCATCAGAAAATATGAAACAGTCTTCATTAACTATCATATTCAAGTTCTCAAACAGATAACCAACAGTTACTCCAGATGCATGTCTATGAATAGTGTTACCATCACTTGATTCAAAATGTATCCATGCACTTTTAACTTGATAAGCTGGTGCAGAGAAATCAAATTTATCACCAAAAATTCTTACTAACATTGAAGCATGCTCATGCTCATCACCAAGCTTTCCAGCACCAGGTGGAATTCCAGGGCCGGTAGCTTCCATTGTTATGAACGTATAAGATGCGTAGCCTATGATAACTGCAATTATTGCAAGAATACCAGCAGCTAAAAGTGCATTTTTTCGTTTTATGTTTGAACGCTTAGTAACAAAATCTTCCCGTTTTTGGCGACGTTCCTCTCTGTTTCTCCTGCCCATTTACAATGGAATTCAAATTTAGACCATATATAATATATGAAATTTGTAATACGTAATACTGAATTTAAATTGAAACCGCCTGTATATGCTATTTGATAAACTTTCTGCTAATTTTAAAAATTATTTATTAGAATTAGTTATAACGCAAGTTTAATTTCAATCTACTGTAATGTCTAACTCAAACCATAAATGACCCTTAGCCATTTCATACTTGTAATTTTTTTTCTTGATGCTAGTTTTTATCAGTTCAAAAAGTTGTTCAGGTATATCTTCCCAATAATCATCTTCTGTCTCAACTTTTAAGATATCATTTTTTTGTATATTCAATAACCAATTATATATTTCAGCCTCAGTTAAAGAATCAGTTGAATCATACCTATCACCAATTAAAGCTTCAATCCTAAATCTCATATTTTTCAACTGTTATTACTGATGTCAATATATTAATGGAGTCATATACATTAATGACGTTGACGGATTGCATATTTTGTGATATTATAAACAAAAAACTACCATGTCACTTAATCTATAATGATAATAATCAAATAGCAATTTTAGACAAGTATCCTATAGATATTGGTCACACACTAATTATTACAAAAAAACCACATGAAAAACTAACTGATATGAGTATTGATGAAATAACTGAACTGTTTTCTAGAATCCCAAAAATTGTAAATGCGATAATAAAAGCGACAAAAGCTGATGCGTTTAGCATTGCACAAAATAATGGTAAAGCTGCCAAACAAATAGTACCACACGTCCATGTTCATATAATACCTAGATACAATGCAACTGGAACATTATGGACGCAAAGAAAAATTATGAAAGATAGTGAGTTGAATGAGCTTGCGCAAAAAATTCGAAATTTTATAGAGTAATGTTCTAAGTAGAATAATTTGGATTGTATCGTAAAATTGCACCAATTTTACCCAAGCTTGTTAGCATTGAACCAGATTCTGTAGTACCTAAAATAACTTCTATACTTGTTCCGACTTTTGTTGCTAGTAATGCAAGATAATCGATGATATCCTGGTCTGATACTATAATATCCTTTGATTTACATGAAGAACAAGGTAAGTTTTGAAATTCTGTTTTAGTCTTTATCACTATTGATTGTTCTACAATTTTATCATCAATATGAAAACATCTGTTACATTTGACTTCTATTCTAAAGAGTTCAATATTATCAGTAACAATTATCATATCCACAACATTATTTTTTAGATAATTGATAACATCATCAAGACCGTAAACTCCTAATCCAGAATGACTGTTTATTTGTTTGAACAATTTATCAACGAATTGTTTTTCTTCAACCATTCTAAAATTGGAAAGAATATCTGTTGATTTTGTAAAAGCCTCTCTTATTCCTTCTGAGCCAGAATATGATGCATCGATAGTTCCGATTATCATGTCTTGTAATCTATATTCCAAATAATTTTGATTAACAAATTCCTCTTTTGTTGGTCCTGGACCAGAAACTATCAATCCTTTGATAGGGTAAATATCAATAAAATATTCTCTAGTGGTGTTAGCCACTCTGGTAAAATAATAGCTTATTTCCATCTCTCTTAATTTTTGAAATCTTTTTGCAGATTGACCTCCCTGTCTGTGCTTACCGGCAACACCAGAACTAGTTTCCTTTAAAACCTCAATTTTATCTCCATGTAATAATCCCCACCCAGCATCTTTTGCATCTATTGCTAAAAAACCAATTAGATTATCATCCTTTAGCATATCTTTCAGAATATCAACATGAAAATGATCATCACACCTGTACAAAAATGTCTTAAGGTCTTTTGGAGGATCAATCTCAAAACTTTTCACAACTTCACTACCTGGAGGTCCACCTTCTTCCCTTGGCAGTGCACCGCAAAATATAGCCAAACCACTTTCAGGGGTTTTTTTGTATAACTTCAACCTTTGAATAACTCTTGATAATGAATCAACTACATGAGTCCTAGTTAGATCTGACTTTATGTTATCAGCAGTTCCTTGCTCCTCTCTCAAATTAGTTATTACTTCGTGTAACTGCTTCCCCTTTGGAATATACACTGTAATTAATTCAGTGCCTCTGCCTGTTATTTTTGATAACTCTTGTAAAGTTTTTCTTATCTTGTAAAGCTTAACTGAATCTTTCTTTTCAACATCAATCTTTTTCATTTAATATGATCTCAGTTTTTATTCTACCATAACTTAAATACGTCTTTTTGATTTGTGGATATGTGACAAATAATAAACAGATCACAAGATCTTTGAATTCAACTCCATTTTTTGCGATAACTGTTCTTGCTTTTGTTTTTGTCTTTGGTTTATTTATTGTTGGATACGATCAGGGACATATCTTTAGTCTTTTACAGGGTGAACAAAGTTTTATCGATCAATTTCTGCATGAATTTACTCATGATTTAAGACATGCCGCAGGATTTCCTTGTCATTAATTGAAACTATTCTTTGGCTTTAATCCTTAATGGGTAAAGTGTCACTTCAGACTTATCACCATTAACAGAAATATGTGCATTCTTAATTTTACTTCTATAATATTTGATTTTTTTTCCTTCGTTTGAAAACTCAAACTTTTCGATTCTCACTAATGTAAGCTTTCTAAGATTGGATAATGTTTTGTAAACTGTTGATAAGGACAACTGTAATTCTTGGGATATTTTTACTGCATCTTTTGCTTCGCCCACAATTGAAAATAATACCGCATGTGAACAAACTGTTGTTAATGCTTCTATAATGCGCTGATTGATATCGTATTCATCCAGTTCCAATAATGTGGGTTTTGGTAGTATTCCTTTCATTATTCTCAGTTTGCTGATAATGAAACTATTGGTTCTGGCTTTTTTATAATTATTTCAGCCTTGCTAATCCTACTACGATAAACCTTAAATTTTCTACCTTTATCAGACATAAAATATTTTTCAACTTTTACCAATGTCAGATATTCCAAATCTGATAATTTTTTATAAACTGAGCTTAATGGGATGCGCAAGGAGTTAGAAAGGTCATTTGCTGTTTTACCTCTACGAATAATAGAAAAAATAATTGATCTGGATTCAGCATCCGATAATGCCTCAATAACTTTCTGAGTTATATCATATTTTTTTAATTCGGGTAAGGTGATTTTATGACGCAATTATTTTTGATTAACATTTAGTTATAAAAGAATATTGTTCATTATTCTAAGAATAGAGAATATGTAATAAATTAAATTTGTTAGTAGTATATCAGTGAGTTCAAAATTATGTTACAATATTTTTTAATTTATTTTCGGTCTTAGCTTGTTTAATTTCTCCCATTTTATCAACAATCGTAACAAACAAAATATTTCCATGTCCTCTAACACTTGAAATCCATCCCATAACAGTTACATCTGATTTGTCTAAATTATGACCAAGTTCACTCGAATAATGAGTTCTCCTCCATTCTCCTAATTCAGTTTCTATCATAATGTGGTTTTTCTGATTGACTATTTATTATGATTTTTTTAGAATTTGTCACTTTATGGTAAAATTCAGGTTTGGTGTTACAAAAACACTAGTATATTTGTAGCCGGTTTTGCCCAGCTTAGATACATAGTTTCATATTGTGTATTTTTTTAGTAATAGTATAATTTGGTATCAATAGCAACTTTGGGCTCACATTGTGCATTACAAGTTTTAAAAGGTGCCAAAGATGAGGGATTCAAAACAGTTTTGTTATGTGAGAAAAAAAGGGAGCATCTTTATAGACGCTTTGGGTTTATCGACAAAATATTTCTTATGGATTCATTTCTAGATCTGCTTGAAAAAAAATGTGAATCCATGTTACAAGAAAATAATTCTATACTAATTCCTCATGGCACACTAGTAGCACAAATGAGTTCAGAGCAAATTGAATCTATTAAAACACCTGTGTTTGGTAACAAGTATATTTTACGTTGGGAATCTGACAGGGCATTAAAAGAACAGCTAATGAAGGAGGCAAAACTTAACGTTCCAAAATCCATTCCTGATTCTAAACAAATCAATAGTCTTGTCATTGCAAAAAGGCACGGCGCGGCTGGTGGCAAA
>JOTC01000005.1 GCA_000746705.1 Marine Group I thaumarchaeote SCGC AAA799-O18
AAATTACTAATTTACTTTTTTTCATTAACTCAATCGAATTAGTAGAAGGGTGTAATAGTATAACATTAGGTAGATTCATAATTTTTTTCATTTCATCAACGCAGATGCCTGACAATGATGATCAACCAGTAGAAATGCGTGCTTTGCCAGTTGTTACCGCAAGAGGCTGTGCGTTTAAATGTTCATTCTGTCATTATGTGTTTTGGGATGATCCGTATAGAAATAGATCACCAAAATCAATTCTAGCCGAAATTAAACATTTGATAGAAAAATACAATGTAAATTACATAGAATTCTGGGATGATCTGAGTTTTGCTTCTGCAACTCAAGTAGAGAAACTTTGTGATGCAATTTTTGAAAGTGGAATGAAATTCAAGTGGAATACAGCTATTCGTGTTGATCTGTTTTCTAGAGCTAGACTGTCAGATGAAGAGGCGTTAAGAGTTGCAAAAAAGATGAAAAAAGCAGGATGTTATTCATGTGGGTTTGCGTTAGAATCAGGTAACCCAGAAATTATGAAGATGATGAATAAAAAAATTGAAGTTGACGCATTCTATAAAACAGTTTATACATTAAGAGAGGCAGGAATTATCACTCAAACAAGTGTTGTTTTTGGTTATCCAATAGAAACAAAGGAAACTATCAAACAAACTTTTGACCAATGTCTAAAGGCTGGTTTATACCCAAGTATCGGGTTTCTTTTACCCTTACCATATACTGTAATGTATGACTACGCGAAAGCAAATGGTTTCATTACTGATGAAGATCGTTATCTAGAATCTATTACAGAAAGACAGGATATTTGCTTGAACTTGACGAAAATGGCAGATGAGGAGATTATGGCTGAAATAAAGAATGGTGCTAGAATGTTAAATGAACAGTTACATGTAGGTTTGACTGAGGAGACATACATAAAAACAAAGGGATACAAGAGTCAAAGAATTAAGAAAAAACTTAAGCGGCCTGAAAGCATGAAACGAACTGAAAATGATGTAACATTGAATTATGCTGCTGCTGAATTCAAGTTTGAAGAATAACCATATTGTTAATTTGAAAGTTGTTTCATTTTTTCTATATGTTTTAACGCGAAAAGTGTAAATTCAGGTTTAAATTTTTCAAAAGCTAGAAGCGTCTGTTCAAATTCGTTTGTATAATTTCATATTAGATTTTATTAGTAACCAAAAATTCTCTGAAGCATGAAACCCAAATTATTATTTTGGAATGATACAATGAGGCTTCATTTTATTTTGGCTAAATATATTCAAGATAATTTTGATTGTGAAATGTATTCCATATTTGAAATTCCTGAAGGAAAAAAAACATTTTCTCAAAAACAAAAATTTGTAAAATTTAAAAAAGTTTGGTATTATCATGATTATATTTTAAAAACAAAACGAAAACCAGATTTGAATTATCTTAAAGCAATTGAGGAAAAATACCATATTTTTTTATGGTTAATTGCTACAAATGATAGATTTTTCAGTAATTTCAATAAATTTTACAAATTCTCCTATGATGAAATTTTATTGATTTTAGAGGATGAAATAAAACTTTATGAAATGATTTTGGATGAAGTAAAACCTGATTTTGTATTGATGCCTAATACAGATCATCAACACAATCATATTTTCTATGAGATTTGTAAATCACGTGGGATTAAAGTAATAACCCCCTTTGTCGCTAGAACTGGTTTTTATTCAAAAGGTTCTGTATTTCCAAGTAGAATTTATCTGAATGATCATGTAGATCCATATCTTCCACTGCCAAATAAGAAAAACAAAAAAAATGATAATAAACCTACTATTACACAACAAAATAATACGAGTACAGACAAAAAATATTCTGATGATGCGCTGCAATTTCGAGTTCAAGAACATCTAATTTCTCGTAACTATGGTAAAGCTGCAACAAAATATCTATTTACTAAAGATGAGAATGTCAAAACCCATTATACGTATTTTGGTAGATCTAAAATTAAAGTAATTTTTGAAATGTTACTCTATGAATTACGTAAACAACGTAGGGAGAGTTTCATGAATAGTAATCTAAAAAATGAAATTGATCAGAAGACTAACTTTGTTTATTTTCCGTTACATCAAGAAATTGAAAGAATATTATTGTTAGGTGCACCTTTTTTTATGAATCAACTAGAAGTGATTAGAAATATTGCAAATGCCCTTCCTATAGACTACAAATTATGCGTAAAAGATCATATGGTAATGAATATCCGAGGTTGGCGGAGCATTGATGAAATGAAAAAAATTATGAATCTACCTAATGTTATACTATTACACCCTTCTACTAATTCGATTGAGTTAATGAAAAAAAGTAAATTAGTAATTTCCGGTAGCTCTAGTCTAGAAGCGGCATTTTACAATAAACCATCGATTTCTTTTGTAAACCTTGGAATGTTTAAAATCTCTAGTCTAACTGTGCTGAAATCAATCACAGATTTACCTGAAGTAATTAGGACCTCTCTAATGCAAAAAGTTGATGAAAAAGAAATTGAAGTGTTCAAAAAGGCTGTGGTTGATAATACATTTGAATTTGGTATGGATAAAATTGATAATGAAATTGCAATTGTTTTAAACTTTGGAGGAAATTATGCTAACGCAGAGATTCAAGACGAAAAAATGTCTTTATTAATTGAAAAATTTAAACCTGAATTTACACTTTTCGCGTTAAAACATATAGAAAAAATGAAACAACTTTCAAGTCTAAGAACATCTAATTGAAAATCCCAAAGTGAATAGGCACGAATGCAGTAAATAACTTACGGACGAAAATCATTAAATAGCGACATTCAAATAAATTAAATTAAGAATTTCTTTATGGAAACTAATTTTCAAAAACTTATAGATCAAATTCCTGAAATTGGTGAAAATATTCATGAATTAATAGTTGAATTGTTTCCAATTTCCAGAAGTATTACGGGTAATGGATTAAGAAAAACGTTAAGAATTTTAAAAAATCATATACCACTTGAAATTTTTGAAGTGCCATCAAAAACAAAAGCGTTTGATTGGGAAGTTCCCCGTGAGTGGAACATTAATGATGCCTATATAAAAAACTCTAAAGGTGAAAAAATCGTTGATTTTAAAAAATCAAACTTGCATATTTTAAACTATAGTATACCTATAAACAAAAAAATTTCCTTAGATGAATTAAAACCACATTTACATTCTTTGCCTGAGTATCCGGATGTTATTCCCTACCTTACATCATACTATAATGAAAATTGGGGATTTTGTATCACGCATAACCAACTGTTACAATTAGAGGAAGACGAGTATGAAGTATTCATTGATACAACATTAGAAGATGGTTCACTTACCTATGGTGAATATTTTATTAGTGGTAAATCTGAAGATGAAGTCTTATTTTCATGCTATCCCTGCCATCCTTCCATGTGTAATGATAATCTATCAGGCGTTGCATTACTTACTTTTCTTGCAAAACATCTAAAAAATTTGTCATTACATTATTCCTATAGATTTCTATTCATTCCAGAAACTATAGGATCGATTGTTTGGCTATCTAGAAATGAGAACAATCTAGCAAAAATAAAACACGGCTTGGTTGCTACTTGTGTTGGGGATTCTGGAATTTCAACTTATAAAAAAAGTCGGCAAGGTAATGCAGAAGTTGATCAAACAGTTATTGAAATCTTAAAAAAATCAGGTGATGATTATAAAATTGTGGATTTTGAACCACAGGGTAGTGATGAAAGGCAATTCTGCTCGCCTGGATTTAATCTTCCTGTAGGATCACTGCGAAGAGCTAACCCACCTAATTTTGTAGAATATCATACATCTGCAGACAATACAGAGTTTGTCAAGGCAAAGTATCTTGCGGATTCATTTTCTAAATATTTTAGAGTGATTTTGAAATTAGAAGAAAATTTTGGAAAATTTGATTCAAAAAATAATGAAGAACGGCCAAAAATAGATAGCAAAAATGACCAAGTTTTTCTTACTCTTAATCCAAAATGTGAACCCAAGTTAGATAAATTTGGATTATTTAGGGAAATTGGAGGACAAAAATATAATGATGCTTTAACAATTTTGTGGGTCTTAAATTATTCAGACAGTAAACACTCACTTCGGGACATTTCATTAAAATCTGGAATTGATTTTAAGCAAATAAAACAGGCAGCAGAGTTATTGCAAGAGAAGAAATTATTAAAACGCATATTGTAATGAATAACGAAGAAGATTTTTACACGTGTGCAAGCTGTGAAGAAAAACCTCACAATTATTTGTTAAATTCGAACGTATATTGAATTAACTTAAATTTATTATTTTTAAAAAATTGGATTGATTTTTTATTTTTTGGATTAACATTTGCTAGGTACCTCTTTGTTCGTGTATCTTTTGCCATCAAGTCGTTTAATGCATATTTTCCAATATTTTTACCTTGAAATTTTTTTGAGATAAATATGCCTATTTCATCATTCTTAGATAAGTAAATAGAACCAACTTTCTCTTTCCAATCGTAACGTAATTTATGATCCAGCTTCATGTAAATTATATACCATACTTTGTACGGTTTTGATTTGATAAATCGTATATGTGAATTATAGCTAGGCATTTTTTTATGTGAAATATTAGCACGTGCATCCCTTTCTTTAAGTAAATCAAATAGAAATTTAGCGTCAGAATCAGAATCTACTTTAACACGTTGTAAATAATATGCTTCTTTTACCAATAGTAAATCTCCAAGCAATAAACGATTAAATCTTGCTCTAAATTTGTTATGACATTGAAATCCTTCATTGTTGCCGAGATTGCATCAAATTGGGAAGGGAATTTAAGTAAAGCGAAAAAATTAATTCAAGAATCAAAAAATGCTGGGGCCAACGCAGTAAAATTTCAGATGTGGCGTGCAAATGATCTTTATAATAACAAACACCCAAACTGGAATTTTATTAAAAAATCTGAAATCACATTTGAAAAAGCTAAAAAATTAAAACAGATTGCAGATAAAACTGGGATTGAATTCTTTTGTAGCGCATTTTATCCTGAGGCAATAAAATTTTTAGAAAAATTAAAAGTAAGAAGGTACAAGATTGCATCACGTACTTGCTTGCTGAAGGATCCATATTCTATTGATACGTTGTTAGCAAAGGCTAGAACTAAAAAACCGGTAATAATTAGCATGGGGATGGGTGGAAATAAAAATAAAATTAAAGACATTTTTAAAAAAAATAAGAAAACATTCTGTTATTGTGTTTCAAAATACCCAACTTCATTAAATGAGATAAATTGGAACGAGGCAAAAAAGTTTGATGGATTTTCTGATCATACATTAGGAATTATAGCTCCAATAATCTTTACTGTGATCAAGAAGCAGCAGAAAGCTGAGAAAATAATCATTGAAAAACATGTGAAATTAAAAAATTCAAAGGGACCTGACGCGTCAACGTCTATAACTACTAAGGAATTGGAAGAATTGATTTCTCAGATCAAAATTATTGAAAAAACAAAATTTGAAAAATTATGAAAATTTGTTTGTTAATTTAATAATTTTATCAATTTCATGTTTTTTAAGATTTGGATGACAAGGTAAAACGACTATTTGTTTACCCACATTTTCTGTAAATTTCAATTTGTTTTTTGAACTATAGAAGCTAAATGTGTGAATGGGTTTGTAATGTGTTCCAGTTTCAATTCCATATTTGGATAATTTTTTTCTAAGCGCATTTCTGTTTTTTACCAAGATCCAATAGAAATGATACGAACAATTCGTTCGATAAGGCATTTTTGTTACTATTTTTAGTTCTTGAGAGTATCTTTTCGCAATTTTTTTACGTATATTGTTTAGTTTATCTAATTTTTTTAATTGTTCTAAGCCTATTGCCGCAGAAAATTCATTCATGTAATAATTCCAGCCCAATTCTTTAACATCATAATTTGTTTCTTTTCTGTCCGTAATTCCGCACCATCTACGGGCAAGTAATAAACTCCTAAATTTTTTATACTGTTTGTCATTTATTGAAATTAATCCGCCGGTAGGCATTGCTAAGTTTTTTACCGGATGAAAACTAAAACAAACAGCAGTTCCATGGCAACCAACTTTTTTCTTGTTATAAGTGGCACCAGCTGCATGCGCTGCATCTTCTATAACTGCCAAGTTATGTTTTTCCGCTATGTTTTGTATTTCTTTTAAATTACATGGTAAGCCACCAAAATGGACCGGTATGATGGATGCGGTCCTCGGAGTTATTGATTTTTCAATTTCATCATGGTCTATACACATTGTTTGTGGATCAATGTCAACAAAAACAGGTCTTCCACCATTAACTAGAATTGCATGTCCAGTAGATACGAAGCTAAGTGATGGTAAAATTACTTCTTTATTTTTTATATTTATCAATGATAATGCTAAATTTAACGCAGCTGTTCCGCTATTAACTGCAATACAATTATCTGAACCGAGATATTTACAAAATTTATCCTCAAATTGCTGTACCTTACGGTTTCCTGCCCCTGATGCCCAAAACCTACTCCTAAGTGTTCTAAGAATTTCCTTTTCCTCAGAAATTCCAATTATAGGATCAAATAATTTTATTTTTTTCAATGTAGTTTTGACCTAGGTCGACTTTGTAGAAATTCTTGATCTTCCTTCAGGGACTTCATCTCACCTTCCTTCCTGTTTACACTTTTATTTATCTCAAGTAATTCTGGCTCTTTGTTTAAAAGATCTACTATATCTTTCATTAAAATTGGTCTTCTTTTTATCTTTGAAACAATCTTGCGTACTAGATTTAGATCTTCTATTCTGTCTACTGCCCATCTTAGATGTGAAAGGTTTTCTGAATTTTTGATACAAGTCATTTTGAATTCTTCTTCATGATTGGTAAAGTAGGTAACAACATGCTCTTTTTCAGAAGGAAGTTTGGCTTTTTCCCATGCTTTTTTCAATGCATTCATTGAAAAAATCTCAACTTCTGCACCACTAGGAAAAGTTGGATTCTTGTAACTAAAAGTGGTAACATAATCATACGAATTATTTTTAAATTTACTTATCACGCTGTCAACAACTTCCGGATCTATTAGTGGTTTATCAGAAGGAATTCTTACTATAGTTGAAATAGAATATTCTTTTGCACATTGGTAATATCTATCCAGTACGTTTTCTGAACTACCTCTAAAACAATCTATTCCTAGATTTTTTGTGTAATTAAATATTTGATTGTCTTCTTCGTTTGTTGTAGTTGCTACTATAATTTTATCAATTAACTTGCATTCTTGGAGTTGTTTTATAACAAAATACAGAATAGGTTTCTGATTCTCTACATCAAGCATAGCTTTGCCGTGTAGTCTAGTAGAGGCTATTCTAGCTTGTATTATACATCCAATGTCACTCATTTCTAGTTAAAAGTCCCTCTTTGATTATAATATCAATCAATTTTTCTTTCGCGAGAATCTCAACCTTATCTGAAGAATACTCGTGGTTTAGGGTAGTTATTTTCAAATCATTCCATTTTGAAAATGTTGCACGATGCATTTGCTTATTAAGTATTATATAGAGACTATCAATTTCGAAAGTATTTCTCAATTCCTCTGAATTGATTAATGCTTCATGGTATTTTTCTCCTTGACGAACTGGAATTTTCTCAATTTTTACAGATGTTTTTAAAATATCTAGGATTGCATCTTTAAGTATGTCTAATCTGTATGCTTTAAGCTTAGGTACAAAAACTTCCCCTCCATGTCCTTTTTCAATTGCAGTTAAGATCAAGTCAACAGCTTGATTCATTGTTATAGTAAATCGTGTCATATTGGGATCAGTAATTGTAAGGTTTTTTCCAGATTGAATTTGTTCAATAAATTTTGGAATAACTGAATTACTGCTACCTAAAACATTTCCATATCTGACAGCTAGGAATTTCGTTTTATATCTTAGCGGATTTATATAATTACTAGCAGTTACGAAAAGTTTTTCCATTAGGTGTTTTGTTGCACCATAAGTATTCAGTGGTGATACCGCTTTATCTGTTCCAATGCAAACTGCAGTTTCAACATTTTCTTTTAAACAAGCGTCAATAACATTTTGGCTCCCTAGTACATTTGTTTTAATTGCTTCAAATGGATTGTATTCAACTATTGGTACATGTTTTAACGCAGCAGCATGGAAAACTATATCAATATCTTCCATAGCCTTCGTCAATCTTTCTAAATCACGCACATCTCCAATTAAAAAACGAAGACGAGGATCAGATACTTGATCCTGCATTTCTACCTGTTTTGATTCGTTTCTACTGTAAATTCGAATTGAGTGAGCCTTTGATTCTATCAATTTTTTAGTTAATGCGATTCCTAATGAGCCAGTTCCACCAGTTATTAGGATTTTTTTACCATCTAACATTATTCCAAATTTTGAAACGCTCTACAATAAGCTTACGTCTAATTGTTTTGAATTACTATTTATCAATAATGTTTTTATTATCATATTGAAACTTTTTGTAGATTGAACGCAGATGGTATTACCGGAATATCACTAGAAACTTTCCCAACAAAAAATATTGACGGTGGTCATATTAATGGGAAATTAACTGTAATTTGGCGAGATTGGGATAATATCTTAAAATTTCACCCAAAAATGGTTTATGTTTCACATGTGAATCCTCATGAAGTTAAAGGTCCTCACTTGCACACTAAACGTGATAGTTATTTTATTTGTATAAGAGGAAAAGTAGTTTTCGTGGCAAAAGACAACTCAGGAAATTATCATGAAATTGAATCTAGTGAAGAAAATCCAGTTCTAGTACAAATTCCTAAAAACATCGCATCAGCTCACATAAATCTGTCTGATGACACATCAACAGTTTTGGCTTTAGCTGATCCTGCTTGGCGACCAGATGATGATGAAATGAAAAATGTGGCATTTGACGATTATGATTGGAAAAAATACAATGTTGAATAAATCCACCGATAACTTGAAAATATTTTTGTTTGATTCATCATGTGATTTAAAAGAGTTACAACAAAGTATGGAAAATAAAAATTCTTTAGTAATAACCTTTGACTATGAATCACATAAATTATTAAATGAAAATAATATTAACCATGAAATTTCTGACATTTATTTAAATCGCCTTGATTTAGAAACTATTCAAAAAAAATCCTACGAGTTAGTAGAATGGTTTAAAAAAGAAAAATCAAACGAATTAGAATACAAAGGAATAAACATTGGGTCTATAATGCGAGTTGAATTTAATTACTTTCTTGTCCCATTTTTAAAAAATTTTGTTTCAATAATAAAAATTTGTCAGACAAATGATACTGCGGAATTTGTGGCTTCTATATCATTATATGAAATTCTAAAAACTTTAACTAATAATGTTAAAAAATTGAATGAAAACTCGGTAACCAAAGAAGAATTCTATTATGACTCTGTGACAATACCTCTGAAAATAAAAAATCATTCGTTCTCCCTCAAATTATCTAAAAGTAAGTTTTTAAAATTAAAGAATATTTCAGAAAAGTCTATTCATCTACTATTTGGACCAACTAACTTACACATGAATGAAAAATCAATTTTGTTAGTAGAATTTGATCCCGTTAAATACAGACAGTTTTTTTCGAGTATGTCAAAGAGTATGTCAAACGTTATTTTATACAACAGAAGACGTCCAGCAATCTGGAATTCTAATTCTTACACTATCATTAAAAAATCAAATTGTAAAATTGCGACATTGAATGATTTAGCGGATAAAAATCTAGAAAGAAATGTAAAAGACGGTGAATCTCTTGTTGAAGAAAAAATTTCTTCAGTTCTATTGAATACAGTTTTTTTCAAATCATTTTTTTCAATTTATAACTATTCATTTTGGCAAATAATAGAAAAAAAATTCAAAAATCTATTGAAAAAAAGGTTTCTTGAGGCTATTAAAGAAATAGAAATTACAAATAAATTATTTGAAAAATACATATTTTCATCAATAGTTGTTATGTCAGAAATCGGTACAACAGAACAAATTGTTGTAAAACTGGCAAAAAAGCACTTAATTCCAGTTGTATTACTGCAATTTGGTATGAATTTTGATGATGAAACAGAAGGAACAAACAATATGAATAAGTTTCAGGGAGTTTTTCCTGTTGATTCTGATGAAGTGATAGTATGGGGTCCTATTGAAAAAAAGCACCAACTAAAAAATGGAGTAAAAGAAGAAAAAATTCAAGTCCTTGGAAATCCATTCTATGACAGAATACAGAAAATACGTACTTCCGAAAACAACTACATTCTGTTAGCCACATCTGGACCAGTAATCGAAAATTCTATTGATTTGACTATAGAAGAAATCGAAAAAAACAACAATTAGAAAGATATGTGAAGTTGTTACAAATCTAGAAAAAAATCTAATTATAAAATTACATCCTTCACCAGATGAGTTTGATCCAACTTCATTGGTTAGGGAAATTAATCCCAAAATAAGAGTACGCAAAACTGGTGAAATCTCAAAACTTATTGAGGAATGTGACGTTTTTGTTATGATTGATGTTTCTACGGTTATTTTAGATGCACAGTTATTAGGCAAACCAGTAATTAGTGTTCGAGTAAAGGATAGTGGCTACGGTATACCATCAGTACTTGCATCAAATTCTTGTCTAATTGCGGATAAGGATAACTTTCAAGAAATTTTAACACGTGTTCTAACAGATTCTAAATATAGGCAAGAAGCTATTGACCGTGGTTATAACTATGCAAAATCATATGTGGTGAATATAGGAACAGCTTCAGAAAAAATATTAGAACACCTTCATAAAACATGCAATTAACATATGCCGTCAGTTTATATTTTAATTAAAATTCTATTTACCTATTGAAATTATCATATTGAATTTTTTCCAAGTTTCCATCTTTGTCTTTAATTAGATTACCATTCTTATCGCTTCTGAACAAATCTTTATTTGTAAATTTATCACATATTTTGTGAAATTCTTCCTCGGTAATTTCAGCTGCCTTTAAAAATTCTTTCAAATACTTTCTGGGAATTTTACCCTCATGTTTTTTCACTAATTTCAATCCATCTTCTCTACTAATTCTACCATAACGAATTTCTAATGAGGCGTGATCAGTTGTACGACCAAATCCATATTTTATAAATTTAAAATAATCATGAAACACAGTAAAGTAAACATCAAGATTTTCCCATTTATCGTATGTACCTTCTTTCAGTTCATCGTTTTCACTAAATCCAAGTTTTTTCACAAATTCAAGCTGTTTGAAAATATCCCATTTAATATATGAACCAAGAAAAACACCTGTTACCCCAACTTGATTAATCTCTTCATCTGATGGATAAATGTAAGGACGTAAATCTTCTAATTCAAATCCATATTTTACCATATCTTTTGGTTTTATCTTATCTAAGAAATAACCACCATTTTTTTCATTCCATTCTCTATCTAAAATTGTATCTTTGTTAATGTCCGTTGGTCGACCATATTCTAATTGAGGATTTTCTCCCCAAATAATTAACGAGATATTATATCTTACAGCTATTTGTACTGGAATAGTAAATATTCCTATGTGTTCCGGCCATTGAAAATCTCCAAACTCTTTTAATCCAAATGTAGCAAGTTTCAGATATACATTTGGATTTGGTGTGAATTCAACACAATCAACTCCAATTCTTTTCAAATTCGCTAAATTTTTTCTACCAATATCTGTCTGATCATCTGGATGAAAATTAACTACCAGAGGATTTAATCCAAACTCTTTTTTTATCATATATGTCTGAAATGTAGAATCTTTTCCTCCACTTACTGGAATTATACAGTCATAGTTTGTTTTATTTTTACTTCTATGTTTATCTAAAATCTTTATGAATTCTTGTCTTTTTTGCTTCCAATCTATTTTTTCTTTCATATCAGCATTAATACACGCACTACAAATCCCATTCTGATCAAAGGTTAATTCTGGTTTTGTGTCAGGATAGAGACATCTTACGCAGTATCTCAATTTTCAAACACCAATTATAGATAAGATTTCAATTTGCTTTGTTAAAGCTTTCTACAGTTTTAGCAAAGCAAGTTGGAATGAAGTAATAGAATTAACATAATTTAGATAGTAAGGGCCCGAAGGGATTCGAACCCTTGACCTGGTGGTCCGAAGCCACCCGCACTATCCAGGCTATGCAACGGGTCCAAACAAGTAAGAATTTAACTGGTCTAAATATTTGTCTAAGTGTTTGAAAGTTTCAAAAAAAGTCTCAGGTGTTGAATATGCTATACGTGATATAGTTTCAGCTGCTAAGGATTTAGAAAATCAGGGAAGAGTAATAGACTACCTAAACATTGGGGATCCAGTTCAGTACGGTTTTCAACCACCGGACAATGTAAAACAAGCCCTAATAGATGCTGTAAAAAACGGTAAAAATTATTATTCTCCATCTGAGGGGATTCCAGAACTACGTGATGCAATTGCACAAAAAGAGAATTCGAAGGGTCTGTCAATTGGAAAGGAGAATGTTATAGTTACAAACGGTGTATCAGAAGGATTGGACATGGTAATATCTTCCATTGTAGAGGAAGGTGATGAGGTTTTGCTTCCTGGTCCTTATTATCCACCTTATGCGTCGTATGTTAGACTGCACGGTGGTATACCTGTTGAGTTTGCAGTGGATCTGGAAAATTCAACTCCAGATATTGATGACATAAGAGCAAAAATTACTCCAAAAACTGTTGCTATCTGCCTTATCAGTCCTAATAACCCAACAGGAGCTGTATTTGAACAAAGTTCGCTTAAAAAATTAATCGATATCGCAAATGAGCATGATCTATACATTGTATGTGATGAAATTTATGATCAAATTGTATTTGATGAAAAATTTGTTGGTATTGGGAAAGTTGCTGGTAACTCTCCTGTTATAGTACTTAATGGATTTTCTAAAGTACACTTGATGTCAGGTTGGAGAATAGGTTACATAGCATTCAACAATTCATCACAATTAGAATTAATTAGAGAAAACTTGCCAAAATTGTCTCGTGTTAGAATATCAACAAACTATCCGGTACAGTTTGCTGCATTAGAATCACTTCAAGGATCACAAGAGTATATATCTGAATTTGTGTCTGAGCTAAAAAAACATAGGGACTTTGTTGTAAAACGACTAAATGATATGCCTGGAATTTCATGCTCCAATCCAAAAGGGGCGTTTTATGCATTTCCAAAAATTGAAAACAACCCATTCAAATCAGATAAGGAATTTGTACTAGAGTTATTGAAGCAGAAAAATGTTCTAACAGTTAACGGCTCTGGTTTTGGAACCAAATATGGCAGTAATCATTTTAGATTGGTATTTCTTCCAAACATGGAAATCTTGAAGTCTGCGATGAATAAAATAGAAGATTTTATGCACTAATACTTCCAAACTGAATATTCTTTTGGTGTAATCTCAATAATACAATCAGTTTCATCTAAGAGATCTTTTGCAGATTTGTTGTTTAATGTCTTAAAATAACGTAAAAGAATTATTTTTTCTATTCTTGATACCTTATTTTTTTCCATAATTAGTTTAGTATCTCCACGTCCCATCACACCAAAAATATCTGGGGAATTTATTCCTATGTCTACACAGAAACTGACTTTACTATTATTTTTTATATTTTTTGCTTTTTCAGTTTTTGAATTCGTTCCAATATAGAGTTTTTTTGAGCTGAACAAATACCAAACTGGAACAACGTGTGGATTATCATTCTTATCCAAAGTTGCAAGGCGCAATATTTTCTGCTTTTTTAAAAATTCATCGCGTTTTGACATTTTGTTTCTTATACCCCCATATTATCATAAACAATCCAAAAGCAATTGCTCCTAATGAGACTTTTTGAGCATTAATATCTGAATCAAAAAAAAACTGCACAACAAAATCAGGGCTCCAAATTATAATGTCTCTTACTAGTGTTACCGCAGCTACAACCAAAAATAACACACCCATAGCTGTTAACCAATTTCTTCCGCGACGAGGATACTCTTCACTCATAATGATTTTTTTTGCTCAGATATTTTAAACAAGTTTAATCCCGGGATTATTCATCTTGTTCTTTATCATTGCATTAATGAGAAGAGGCGTACATATCTCCACCATATATGCAAGTGAACCAGGTCCAATGTAGATTGGACGGAGTCCATCAATTTCTTGAATAAGACCATTAACGATCTCAACTGAATTTTTATCATCTCCAGAAACAAAAATGTCATAGTCAAGGATTTTTTTTGGATTTACTAACTTCTTCTCAGAAATTACATGAAACGCAGAAACTAATTTTGTTTTGTCCTTCATGTATTTTTCAACCAACTGATGTGAAAATGGTTTGCCAGATTTTATTGGTATGAATTCAAACCCAGCATCCGTCTTTGTCATTGGAACAATTGGTGAGATTACAACACATTTATCATTAACATTTGGTAACAGCTGTGAGCAAGTTGTATCAATATTTTCATAATGGATAGATAAAATTAGAACTTCTGATTCCTTTGCAACTGAAAGGTTATCTTTTCCTGAAATTGTTCCACTTATTTCTCCATAGATCTCTTTTGCGAAGTTAGTATACTCGTTTGCTACAGTAGTCGCACGTTCTGCATCACGTGAGCCAATCAGTATCTTATGTTTTTTACATAATCTTAACGCAAATCCCTTACCCATTCCTCCAGTTCCTCCAATAATTCCAATTTTCATGAAGTGCTTCTAACAATGTTATTATTATCTTTATTTGAAATTTCAGATGACTATACATGATCATATTTTTACGCCACGGTCAAGCAGAAAATAATGTCAAGCGGATTCTTGCTGGACACACTGAGGGTGTTCTTCTAACTAAAACTGGTATAAAACAGGCAGAAAGAATTGCAAAATACCTCAATCCTCTTGACATATCTGCTATCTACTCAAGTCCAATAGAACGTGCAAAACATACGGCAGAGATTATTGCAGAAAATAATTCATTGGATTATCAATTAGATGATAGATTAATTGAGATAGATATGGGCAAATTTACCCTTATGAACTATGATGATATGTTTGCCAAATACGGTAATGTATTTTTGAAGTTTTACGAAAACGATCCTGTAATAACAGAACATGAAGTAGAATCGTTTCCACAAGTGCAAAGACGTGTACTTGATATGGTAGATTATGTAATTAAAAAACATGGGAATCAAAATGTGGTACTTGTAACTCATATGGATCCCATCAAATCAATTCTTTCTATCGTGTTGGATCTAAAACCAAAAACTCTATTTGAATTGGTTATAGCAAACGCCTCTCTTACAATAATTAAGGAACAGGACCAAAAACTTTCTCTTTCAGCAATAAACGCAATGAATATTGATCGTTATTATTAAACCTGGTAACTGTAATCTTCCAAAAATTTTAAATTGTATCGGTCATCCATTCAAAACAGCAAAATGAGTAAAATATTTCATTTGTCAATCATCATAGCGACTTTATTCATAATTCCAACTGTTACTTTGTCTTTTGCGGCTGAAACTGCTGGTGAATATATAGATAGGAAGGCCGAAATTTGGAATCTTTTCTTCCGTATGATGACAGTTGCATTTGTAGTTGGTGGCGTAATAGCTGGAACTATGGTATGGCAAGTCTGGAGATTTAGAGAATCTAACCCAAAATCAAAACCTACTCCATATGAAGAGAAGGGTGAGTTATAAAATATGGCACATTCAAACTGGGCTGAATGGATCTATGTTGCAGTAGTAATCGCACTACTAGTCTATGTTGGAGCCGAAGCTTGGAACATTGAACGTATTATAGATCATGCACCAGCAGATGCTGAAATTATCAAAGTAACGGCTCAACAGTGGTTTTGGAGTTTTGAGCATGAAGATGGCACAAAGGAAGTTGGTGAACTTCATTTGAAAAAGGATCATGCCTACAAATTTGAAATTACAAGCAAAGATGTTAATCATAATTTCAACATACCTGAATATGTTGTATTGTTGGATGCAGTTCCCGGAAGAGTCAACACTGTCTGGTTTTCTCCTACTGAGACTGGCGAATACGATATACAGTGCAGGGAATACTGTGGTTTAATTCATTACAATATGCGCGCAAAACTTTTTGTGGAGGATATCTGATGACATTAGATTTAATTTCAGCACAAAAATCATACCAAAATATGGAGTATAAAAAATGGTTCTAGAACTTAGAAAAGCACGTCCAGTTTGGCAAATAATGTTCTCGACTCATCATACAGATGTTGGTTTGATGTACTTGATTTTTTCAATTCTTGCTATGTTTATTGGTGGTGCAATGGCTATTGCACTTCGTGTTGAGTTGTTTGCACCGGGAGTACAGCTCATTCAAGATTCGATGACATTTAACAGATTATTTACAGTGCATGGAACCACAATGATTTTCTTGTTCTTACTTCCCTCCGCATCTGCTGTAGGTAACTATCTTGTTCCAATAATGGTCAGATACAAGGATATGGCTTATCCAAAGCTTAACGCAATTGCATTCTGGATGATTCCACCAGCAGCAACGCTTGTCTGGCTTGGAATGGCTGACTTTGGATGGTATGCAAATCCACCTTACTCTGTTATCAGTTCTCCAGCACCAGCAGCAGAAATGTGGATCTTCGGACTAAAAGTTTTAGGTGTTTCATCAATTCTCGGTTCTATCAACTTTGTTGTAACCATATTGAAATGTAAACACCCAGATTTGTCGCTTGGTAAGGTATCATTACTAGCATGGTCATTTTTGTCATCGTCTATAATTGTACTTGCTGCTATGCCAACATTTGCTGCTGCACTTTTGATGTTATTAACAGACAGGCTTGGCGCCACAGGATTTTTCAATCCAGCTATGGGTGGGGATCCAATTGCATACCAACATCTGTTTTGGTTCACTTTCCATCCTGAAGTATATGTGCTTGTTATACCTGCCATTGGAATGATGTATGAGATCATACCAAGATTTTCACGAAGACCTATTTTCAGTCACTCTTCTGGAGTTGCAGCTTTTATCATTCTGTCTCTAGTTGCCTTTGCGTCTTGGGCTCATCATATGTTTGCTACAGGAATGACGTTTACTGAAAAGACTGTGTTTATGGTTGGAACATTAGCAGCCGTACCTGCCTCTGCAATGCACGTTTTCAATTTCCTTGCTACCATGTGGAATGGTAGAATCAAATTTGCAACACCAATGATGTGGGCTGTAGGAGGAATAGCACTGTTCTTTGCCGCGGGTGCTGGCGGTGTAGTGAATACGGCAATGCCATTAGACTTTATCACACATGACTCTTACTGGGTTGTAGGTCACTTCCACCTGTTTGTGTTTGGAACAATTGCATTTGGCACCATTGGGTTCTTCTACTACATATTCCCATACGTAACTGGCAGAATGTATAATGAAAAGTGGGGAATTGTACACTTTATCTTAGCATTTGTTGGTGCCTGTATTACATTCTTCACTCAGCACATATTGGGACTATTTGGAATGCCAAGAAGAATTTATGATTATCCAGAAATTCCAGAATGGATGGCTATGAATGCCCTGATCAGTGTTGGTGCTATGATTATACTTGTAGGCATGGGTATCTTTTTGGCTAACTTGATTTACAGTTCAGCTCGCGGTAAACCTGCCAATTTGGAAGATCCATTTGGACTGGGTGGAAAGTATTACTATCCATATGCTCAACGTAACCCACATCATGGTGAGGGTGGGTATTAGGTGTTAAGATGAGTGAACACGACGAAACAGTTTGGAGAACTTCTCCAGGAAGAGTTGGAAAGCTTATGGCGGTTTTATGCGGCACCGTTATTGTTGGAGGAATAATCTTCTTCGCTCTTGGAGATTATTGGATATCTGAACTTGCCCCCGCAGGTAATACTTTTGCTGGTATCAGTGATCAAGCTGCAGCACCGGTTGTAGAACAAACAGGTGCAGATATACCAGTAACGTTGGATTTTATAGAATCAGCTGATTTTAGGACATTAGCTTTCAATGCACTACCTGGTGATCCCGGAAATAACCCAACGATTAATGCCAAAGTAGGCGACAGAATAATCTTTAATATTTTGAATGCTGGAAAGTCGTTCCATGCATTTGGTGTTACACTGGATGAAGAAGGATTTGGTGGAATATTAGGAGACTCGGCTGTTGCATCTCCAAACAATCCCTTAAAGCCTGGTGATGGTGGAACTTCTGAATTTATTCCTGGTGAGCCAGGAACATACTATTACATCTGTACTGTCCCAGGACACAGAGAAATGGGTATGGTTGGAACAATCATAGTAAAGTAGATTGAAATTAAAATACTTAGCACTAACATCTTTGATAGTCCTTTATTGTCTGATGGTTATAGGAGGGTATATTTCTGCAGCAGGACTTGGATTAACTTGCCCAGATTGGCCGTTATGCCCAAATGGACTTTTGCCTGACGATGAATACTTTATTGAGTGGTCACATAGATTAATTGCTGCAACTACTGGAGCATTGGTAATAGCCACCGCTGTGGGCTCTTGGATTACGGCAGGTTCTCATTGGAAGATTAGAACTACTGGAACTCTGGCAGCCATATTTGTTGTAACCCAGATAACACTAGGAGCACTGGTAATAGACACGATGCTACATGCCGTGTTGGTATCTGTGCATTTTGGTATTGGAATATTGCTTTTCGCCATGGTTCTATTAACCACGTTGTTTGCATTCAGACTGAAACCAAAATCTATTCAGACTACTGCTTAGATTTTGATCTACGCTTTGACCAATATACGTAAATGAATATTATTCCGGTCATAATTCCACCCATTGTAACTGCACTAATGAAGACAAACCCAAATGTATTCTGGGAGCTTATGTTAAATGTATAAGTTAGTGGTCGCCCATCATCAGCAACATCATATAGATCAACTCTAAAAACATGGTTTCCTGACATTTCAAAAGTATAATCCATTTCCATATGCCCATTTTGATACATCTTAGGCATAACTGCATCAATTTGCTCTCCGTCATAAAAAACCCTAATTCCCATAGTGAATTGATCCAGTTCTTGAAAATCGGCATCTACTACTTGGAAAAGAACTTGAATTTCTTCATCAACAGCTGGTATTTCAGGGAGCGTAGCAATTTGAACTCGATGATCCCCTATCCATTCTTCTCCTGAATTAAACAATGGGTGTGCTTCAGCTTCAGGGATCAGGCTGATCATTGGTATAATTATAAAAAACAAAAAAACGAGTTTCAATATTTGCATTTTCTTTCTTACAAATATAATCAATATATTGTAAAGGAATCTGCTGAAGGGATTTGCCAAAAGCTTTAAATCTTCACCGTAAAGATTTACCAGCATTGACTATAGTTAGTAAATCAATCGAGATCAAGGCTCCAGTTGATACTGTATTTACTTATTTTGCGAGACCGGAACATGTGTCTGATCAACTGAAGGATCAGGAGCGTGTTGGAATGACAGTCATTCCTATGGATATCAAAGAAGGCATGGGAGTAGGAACTACATTCAGAATAATAGGGGATTTTGATGGTAAACGCCTAACATGGGATTGTGAGACCACACAGTTTGACAGAAATCAAAAAATCTCTGCAAAAATGATCAAGGGAAAATTCAAGAGATGGGACATTACAAACGAATTCAAGTCACTTGGTGAAAATCTAACTCGTGTAACAATGACTGTGGATTACGAAATGCCACTTGGTCCATTAGGCGGAATTATAGATAAGCTAAAGTTTGCTAAGAGTGCGGAAAAAGGAATGGAAAACGCACTTTACAATGTACGAGGTTTACTGGAAGGAAATGGTTCAATACCTGTATACATTACTCTTGATGCATATCAAAAACTCCTTGCAGAGAAAAAGAAGATGAATAACGTTCCAGTTTCTAAAGTGCTCACTTCAATTCTTGAAAAATATAATCAAGTTGAAACTGAAATCAAGAATTAACTTCTTAACCCAAGTTTAAATAAAGACAACATTGTTTTCTTTTTTTATGGGTCTATAGCGCAGCCAGGTAGCGCACCGGACTCTTAATCCGGCTGTCATGGGTTCGAATCCCATTAGACCCGCTAATTTTTTATGATTTATATGGAAAATTTATTAAGAAAATATTATAATTACACATAAAATGAAACCTTTGAAAATCTTTCTTGCTGATCTTACATATGATACAATTACCCTCTCTACTGACGTCTTTCCACTAAATATTGGATTTATTGCTGCTTATACAAAAGCTCAATTTGGTTCAAATGTTGAAATTAAATTATTTAAGTACATTGAAAAACTAGAAGATGAACTAGCACGTTCTCCTCCTGACATTCTTGGTCTGAGTAATTATGCTTGGTGTTATCGTCTTAGTAGAGAAATATCAAAAATTTTCTTAAAATTAAATCCAAATGGAATAATTGTCTGGGGAGGACCAAACTTTCCACTAGACTTGCCTTCACAGGAGAGATTTTTTAGAGATAATACTATTATTGATATTTATGTTCCTGTAGAAGGCGAAATTGGATTTACAAACGTAGTAAAAAAAGCTCTTGAAGTAAAATCAAAAGATGAATTTAGAAATAAAATATTAGAAGAACCTATTGATGGTTGTATAACCAGAGTAAAAAATGAAAAAATGCAATATACAACTTCACCAATAAGGACTAATCAACTAGATGAAATCCCTTCTCCATATACTACTGGTATTTTGGATGAATTCTTTGATGGAAGGCTTGCACCGATGATTCAAACTAACCGTGGATGTCCATTTTCATGTACTTTTTGTGTTGATGGTTCTGATTTAGTAAATAAAATTAATTCATTTTCCAATGAGAGGATCAAGAAAGAATTAGATTACATTGCAAAACATGTTCCATCCAATATGCATAGTATGCATATTAGTGATCTAAACTTTGGCATGTACCCTAAAGATTTAGAAGTCTGTGATGACATTAAGAAAATTCAAGAAAAATACAATTTTCCTAAATATGTGAAAGTTACTAGTGGTAAAAATAAAAAAGAAAAAATCATTGCAGCAATTAAAAAATTAGGAAGTTCTACTTCTATGACTATGAGTGTACAATCAATGGATCCTCAAGTGTTAAGTAATATACGTAGGGATAACATAAGTAAAGATGCATTAGTTGCGTTAGGTCCTGCCTTGAAAGAAGAAGGTTTGAATACAGTATCAGAGGTAATACTTGGACTTCCAGGCGAAACTTACGCAAGCACTTTACAAACTATTAAAGACTTGATCCATGCAAACATTGATTGGCTAAATATCTGGACATTAATGCTGTTAGATGGGTCAGAGCTTAATACACCCAAAGAACGAAAAAAATGGAATTTAAAATCCAAATTTCGAATAATTCCCAGAGATTTTGTTAAATTAAAGAATGGTACAGTTGTAACTGAAATCGAAGAAGTTGGTATTGGTTCCAGCACTTTATCTTTTGATGAATATGTTGAGTTGAGATTGTTTGCACTTGTTCTAAAAGTTGCAAGATCAGGCACCATCTTTGCACCTTTATTCAAGTTTCTTAAGGAACAAAATGTAGATATTTTTGATTTACTATATAAAATATTCAAGAGTGTTAACCTTGCACCCAAAAATTTACAAGAATTATTTGAGCAGTTCAAACAATCCACTATTAACGAATTATGGGACTCGCCTGAAGAAATTGAAAAAAATTATCAAAATGAGAGCGAGTACAAGAAATTATTAGATGGTAAAGAAGGACAAAATTTAATCTATTATTATCATGCGTTAAGCATATCTGAATATACGACAGATTGGACTGAATTTGTTTTACAAATTTCAGAAATGATGATTACTCAAGGCACAAAAATAAGCAAAGATGTAAACCAACAATTTCAGTCCGTGGCGAATTATTGTAGGGGTTTAGGTCATAACGTTTTAGGTAAAGATCGTATGCAAACAGAACCTAAATTTTTCTTGGATTATAACATAATGGCTTGGATGAACACGGAGATTTCTTCTTTAAGTAATTTTAAAAACAAAAAGAAAGAAGAAGTTGTGTTTCAATTAACGGAAGAACAATTTAATTTAGTTGAAGATAACCTTGGAATATTTGGCAATACACCAACTGGGAGAAGTCAAGTGATCAAAGTTATACCTGAATCAAAATGGTGGAGAAAACCAGTTATAGTTTCGTCTCACTAGATTACTTATTTAGTTAATTGTTTTACTTTTTTATTCAACTTATTTAGCGAGTTTTGCACCGCAAGGCTTCTGGTTTTGATTCCTGTTTGGTATTTTTCTATTTTTTTCATTCTATGTAGAGTCATTCTTTTTTGTTCCGATATTCCGGAAGAACCTTGAGATTTCCTTGCATGAAGTGATGACGTAAGGGTTGTAGATTGAATTAATTCCATAAGAAGTTTCAAACTAACTTCCTTGCCTTTTATCACTTTTTTTACCTCAGATTCGCTCAACTTAGAAATAGGTTTGCCTGATTTGTGTGCAAGTTTAACAATTCGCCCAATGATTTGATGGGATTTCCTAAATGATATATCATGATGAACTAGTTTTTCAGCTAGATCAAGCGCTATAAGATGTCCATCTTCCGCTGCCTTTCTCATATTTTTTTTATTAATTACAACTGTTTTCAACATAGATTCCATAATCAAAAGTGCAGATATCACAATTTTAGAGGCAGACCAGATAGCTGGATTAATCTGTTGCAAGTCCCTACTATAACCCGATGGAAGTCCTTGTATTGTTGAAAGCATAGACGTTAAATTACCAATTACATGTGATGTTTTTCCACGTGTAAGTTCTAGAATGTCAGGATTTTTCTTTTGTGGCATCACACTTGATGGAGAAGTAAATTCATCAGATAACTCAAGGAAAGAAAATTCTGAAGTAGACCATATGGAAAAATCTTTTGAAACTCTGCTTAAATTAGTCATTAGAATTGCAATAGCCGCAATATATTCAACTGCAGAATCCCTTGTAGTTGTTGCATCGATCGAGTTTTCAACAATTCCTTTCAGTCCTAGCATTTTTCCAGTACTGAGCCTATCAATCGGTATGCTTGTACCACCAATTGGTCCAGCACCCAACGGATTTTCATTTACCCTACCGTATGTAACATAAAGCCTATCAAGATCCCTAAACAATGCGTCAGCATAAGATAGAAGATAGTGAGAAAATAGACCTACCTGAGCTTGTTGAAGATGTGTATACAATGGAATTATAGTATCTTGATGCTTTTTAGCTAAGACAACAAGTGATTTTATGGTGTCCAGCAGACACTGACATACAATATTGATATCATCACGAATTTTCATACGAATATCTACTGCTACCTGATCATTTCGTGAACGAGCAGTGTGCATCTTTCCACCAGCATCAATTCCTATCCTTTTAATTATTAGAGATTCAATTAACTCGTGAATATCTTCAGAGCTAGATTTTTTTTCAAATTTTTCTTTTTTTAGATTTTCAAGCCCCTTTAGGATTTTTTTTATCTCGTTCTTTGTTATGATCTTGTTTTCGTAAAGCATTATTGCGTGTGCTTGGCTTCCTAGAATGTCATAAAGTGCAATTTCTACATCATCATTTAGTGATGATACGTAATCCAGTGTTATCTTTCCCAAATTTTTTCCCAGCCTAGACCGATACATTGCCTTTAAGGGTAATAATGGCTATATATAGCATAAATGATTTGCCGTTTATGGCTCAAGACCTAAAGCAAGTAAGGGTAAAAATTTTCGATGAATTATCATCCATCGTAGATCCCGAAATAAACGTGTCAATTACGGAGTTAGAGTTGATTGACGAGGTCGATATTCAGGATAATAATGTCAAGGTTGACTTGCATCTAACCAGTCCTTTTTGCCCAGCTGTGTTCGGGTTTAAGATTTGCCAGGATATACATGACAACCTTTTGAAAATTGATGGAATAGACGATGTTAAGATAAACGTTTCAAACCACTTTATGGCTGAGCAGATTAACAACCAAGTTAACAACAGTCCAAATCCACACAAAAAAGAATAATTATTTTCTATAACCTAACAAATATCCACGCAACAATTGTATTCCCATTGCTGGGTCAACACCTTTTGGGCAGACTTGGCTACATGAACCTGCAAAGTGGCATCTCCAGATACCATGTGGTTCATCAATAATTCTAAGACGTTCGTCCTTTCCTTTATCCCTATTATCAGCAATATAGCGATATGCTTGTGCAAGTGCTTGTGGTCCGATAAACGTAGAATCTGTTGCCATAGTAGGGCAGACAGAGTTACACAAACCACATTTAATACAACTTGAAAATTGGATATATTTTTCAACATCTTCAGGTGACTGTAAAAATTCTTTAGTTCCAACAGTTTCCGACTCTTCGTTAATTATGTATGGCTTAATTCGTTTGTGGGTAGTAAACATTCTTTCAAAACCAACAGCCAAGTCACGAATTATAGGAAAGTTGTTCATTGGTTCAACAGTAACCACATCCGAATCCAATTCAGATATTTTTGTAAAACACGCAAGTTTAGGTTTACCATTAATGATCATTCCACATGAACCACATGTTGCCTGTCTGCACGAATATCGTACACCTATCGAATGATCATAGTGACTTTTTACTTCCAAAATTGCATCCAATACAGTAGTCCATCTCTGATACGGTACTGTAAATTCTAAGAATGTAGATATGTTATCTTTTTCAGGATTAAACTTAGAAATTCTAAGAGTTAGTGTTTTGGAAGATGATTTTACTTCTTCATATTTTTCTTGTGAACTTGAGTCACTTGGTCTTTCAAATCCTTTTGGTAATGCACCACCTTTAATCATTTTACACCATTCCCATGCTTGCCATGATTATTGTTCTAGAACCATATGCAATAAGAGCAATCATTGCAGCCAAACATCCGTATGTAACTGCATTTTCGTATGCATTTCCCTGTTTTAGCTCAAGTAAGATTATGCGTAATCCGTTGAATCCGTGTACTGAAATCAGTATTAGCATAGCCTCTAACACTATAGCATAGGGAATAGATTTGTAGTTTGCAATCACACTTTCAAACTCTAGGGAATTTGCGAATGATCCATGTGTGAATCTAATCATAATATGAATAATTACAAATCCAACAGCTATTAGAGCAGTCAAATAATGAATTTTCATTATGTGACTTTCGCGCATTATACTAGACATCGTACATCACTCCCAAACCATACATCATAGCTAATGCAGCTAGGCCAATTGTAACATAAATGCAAAGTTTATTCTTCATGTTTAACGAGCTTGGTGTGTAAGGATAATCGGGCCTACGTGGTTTGCCAAGTCCAAACCCCGCTTGTGCAATCATCAATCTAATTCCATTGCCTGTATGAAATACACACATACCAATAACTAGCGTCAAGAATATGTGACCCTCTGTGGTTTGTGTCAATTCTAACATAGAATTCCAGGCTGCTTTTCCATCAAGCAGACTACTTGTTTCATAAATATGACCAATGAAATAAAATAATAATCCAAGACCAGTAATTCTCATTAACCAATATGCCACACGTTCTATTCCATACCTACCTGGGTTGGCCATTCCTTTGATGCCCTCCTTTCGATCTTTGTCCATCTAGTATTTTCTCTCCACAGGTTTGTAATTAGTTATTGTTACTGGATGTTTTTTCATGACAGGTTCATCAGGATCATAATATGCTAATGTATGATGCATGAATTCTTTGTCATCTCGTTTTGGGAAATCGGTTCTGGCGTGTGAGCCACGAGATTCTTTTCTATTGATCGCTCCAATCAGAACCACTTCAGCTACCCTAAACATAGAATCTAATTCCATTACATTTGAAAAGTTTGTGTTGTATTCTTTTGCTTGATCATCTACATGCTTCCAAGTCATTGCCTTTAATTCACGAACCTTTTTCAATCCTTCTAGTAAATCTGTTTGATTTCTATAAACATAGGCCTTATCGTTTAGTGTATCAGTAAGTTCTTGCTTTATTTCATATGGATTGGCTTGACCTCTTCCTCTAAAAATACCATCATAGATTCTTTTTTCTTCCATATTTACCAAATCAGTAGGGAATGATGTTGTAGCGGACACTTTTCCTATATAATTTACAGCCTCGTCTCCTGTTATTTTTCCCCAAACTATACATTCTGAAGTGGAATTTGCTCCTAATCTATTTGAACCATGGATACTGACACATGCCGCTTCGCCAGCAGCCCAAACTCCCTGAAGTTCTGCAGCCCCATTTATGTCGGTGTGAATACCACCCATCATGTAATGGCATACAGGTCGGATATCTAGCATTTCTTGTGCCGGATCTACACCTGAAAATTTCAATGATATTTCACGAATGCCACCAAGTTTTTCTTTTATTATTTCATCACCAATATGTCTAAGGTCTAGTTTCATACAATCTACTCCTGTTTCATTTTTGAATCCGCGACCTTCATTAATTTCAGTCATTATTGATCTTGATACTATGTCTCTTGGAGCCAGCTCCATTAGCTTAGAGGCATATTTTTTCATAAATCTGTCACCATCCTTGTTGATAAGATAGGCACCTTCTCCTCTAGCCCCTTCCGTTATCAAGATTCCAGAAGGCATAATTCCTGTAGGATGAAATTGTACAAATTCCATATCCTTCAGAGCAAGACCTGCTCGGTATGCCATATCAAGACCATCAGGTGTAGATGAAAGTGCATATGTTGAAAAACTGTAAATTCGACCTGCACCACCAGTTGCGATAATTAATGCCTTACCTTTAATGACATGAAAATCACCATTAGATAGTTCAATAGCTGTAATTCCAACAAACTTTCGTTGATTTTGTAGAATAGATGTTACAAAGCATTCGTTAAGGAATTCAATGTTATCAAATTTTTGGCATGTATCATACAACGTTTGCATTTCAAAAAATCCAACTTTATCTGATGCATAAGATGCTCGAGGAAAGCTGTATCCTCCAAAGGCCCGTTGCCCAATTTTGCCATCTTCCCGTCTAGACCATGGCATACCCCAATGTTCAAGCTGATATACTTCATTTGGCATTTCGTTGCAAAGTCGTTCTGCTGCATCTTGGTCTGCCAGAAAGTCACTACCCTTAACTGTGTCATAAATATGTGATTCAATAGAATCACCGTCTTCTGGAAATAACACTGCTGCAGTTCCTCCTTCAGCAGAAACCGAGTGGGATCTCATAACTTGCACTTTGGATATCACTCCAATCTGAATCTTGGAATTTCTTCTTGCAGCTTGGATTGCTGCCCTCAAACCTGCAAGACCAGAACCAACAATTATCAGATCGTAGTCAATAACACTAGTCATCTTGACATCACTCTAAAATCGGGCTAAATATGTGTGTAAATCCTAATAGATCGCCGCCAAAAGATTAATATATATCACTAGTGATATCGCTAGTGATGTTATCAGAGTGGATTCAGCGTGTTGGTAGTTCAGTTCCTAGAGGGTTTTCACGTTTTTACATACTTGACATGCTTAAAAAAAAGCAGTACACAGGAAAGGAATTAATCGATTTTGCTGTAAAGCAAAGTGATGGAAAATGGAAACCTTCTCCAGGCTTGATTTATCCGTTGCTAGGAAGGCTATTGGATGAAAAATTAATTCAAGAAACTACTGGCGGTAAATACAAAATAACAAAAAGAGGTAGCGCAACTACAGATGATCTTGAAACAATTAATAATATTGTAAAAAACCAACTGGATGTTTTATTTAGAATTGGTAATGTTGGTCGGTTTGTCGCGTTAGATATGATAGAACGTGTTTCTACTATAGGATCACTATTGAGTGAAAATATAGCCCAGATGTCAAAAGAGGAGGTCCAAAAATATAAGAAATTCTTGAAATCTGAGCTAGAAAAAATGGAAAAACCACCAAAAAAAGTAGGTAAGAAAATCAAGATAGACTAAATCATAAATAATTTAAAAAAAATAATGATCTATGAAAAGTATAAGAAAACTCCTAAACCATAAATCAAAACCACTAGTTATACCTGGAGTTTATGATGCAGTTGGTGCCAAAATAGTAGAAAAAGTTGGTTTTGAGGCAATGTTCCAGACTGGATACGGGACATCTGCTACTCTTTTAGGTATGCCTGATTATGGATTTATTGGTTCGACTGAAACAATGGATAACGCACGGAGAATTTGTCATGCTGTATCTGTACCAGTTATAGTGGATGCAGATACTGGTTATGGTAATGCACTAAGTGTTAACAAATTAGTTTGTGAGTTAGAAGCAGCCGGGGCATCAGGAATATTTTTGGAGGATCAGAAATGGCCAAAAAGATGTGGACATATGAAAGGAAAAGAAGTGATATCTAAAGATGAATATGCAGAAAAATTACAGGCAGCATTGGATGCAAGAACCAGTAGGGATTTCATAATTGTAGCTAGAACTGATGCGAGAGCAACCGAAGGGCTGGATAAAGCTATTGAACGAGGATTATTCTACAAAAAAATTGGTGCTGATGTGATCTTTGTTGAAGCGCCGAAAACAATTCAGGAAATGCAAAAAATTGGTGCTTCTATTAATGCTCCACTTGTGGCAAATATGATTGAAGGTGGTGCAACTCCAATTATCTCTCAATCCAAATTACACAGTATGGGATTTAAGATAATTCTATACCCACTATCAGTTCTATTTTCAAATACATTTGCAACACTTCGAACATTAAGAGAGCTGAAAAGATCTGGTGCTACTAGAGAATCAGAAAATAGAATGGTAAGCTTTGATCAGTTCAATGAAATTGTTGAATTATCAAAGTATACAAAATTAGAAAAACGTTACAAGAGATAAAAAGAAAAGAAACATGTAAAGGGTACTGTTAGTTCTTCTTTACTTCGATTTCTATAGTGGAAACATTTCTAGGTCTTCCGTCTTTTGACTCTAGGGTCTCAGAGCCAATCTGGATTTTTCCAACACTGTATCCTGCATTTTCTGTTTTACGAGATATGATTTGTGCTACGTCAACAGCACGACCAATACTCATTCCACGTGCCTTGATACTCACAGATGGAAGGTTTGCCAATTGTATTATTGTAGTTGTAACATAGGCCATCAGTGGTTTTTTACCAATGTAGACTGTGTCTCTTGCTGTATTGGATGTTTCAGTTTGTGCTGTATTAGATGTTTCAGTTTGTGCTGTATTGGATGTTTCAGTTTGTGCTGTATTGGATGTTTCAGTTTGTGCTGTATTGGATGTTTCAGTTTGTGCTGTATTGGATGTGCTGTATTGGATGTTTCAGTAGTTTCTGTAATGTCTGTTGTCATAAATCACATTAAAATTACTATAATTTAAACCTAAGAAAGAATTTTAACAAAAATCCTTTTCTTTGAAAATCTTACATATTCAGTTTCATCTATAATATTCATGAATAAACTAGTAAAAATATTTCAAATATTAGATTCTGGTTCTAGGGAAGATAAAATTAAGGTTTTAGAATCATTAAACCAATCAAATAAACCAGAAGTCATTAGAAAAATAATTTCAATGTTAAATGATTCGGAAATTCGAGTAAGAGGAGAAGCGTTTAGTTCGCTTTTCCTTAACAAAAATGACATTTCTGAATTCCTAATACAAGGTCTGAACTCTAAAAGCAGTAACGAAAAAGGATTTTCAGCTCTTGTTTTAGCAAACAGAGGTGACTCTAATGCAATACCTGCTTTAGAGTTGTTGACAAAAGAGTCCAGTGATTTAGTTAGATCCTGTGCTTTAGGCGCATTAGGACATCTTTGTTCAAACCAATCATCTGCGATAATCAGAAATTGTTTTACGGATGAAATGTTAGAGGTTAGAAAAAGTGCACTTGATGCATTTTTCAAGATTGGTGGAAAAATTTTTTCTAGCGAGGCTAAGCAATTGACTAAAGATGCCGATGATGAATTAGTATCACTAGTTAAAAAAATTTCAAAATACAAGTAATAAACTGGTAGTAGCATTAATCGTCAAAGAAAAGACCATTGAAAGTTATCTCTTTTGGCATACTACTAAAAACCAATGATAGTTATATCCAAAACAATCATCGTCTATAGAACCAAAAATAAAATTTTTAAATTTTGTTGAAAATACTTTCATTATCTCCTCTTTGTTTTTGAAACTCCGTAATACTTCTCCATTTCTAAGTTTCCAGGGATCATTTTTTATGATATAGTATCCATTTTTCAATTTTTTACATTCTTTAAAATAAGGAAAAGTTTCTTTAGGAATAGACATTACAAGATAACCATTTTTTTTTAACACTCTTGCGTATTCATTTACATGTAAATTAAAATCAAGATTATTACCCATATAATAACAAGAATTCCACGAAAGCAAATAATCAAAATAGTCAGAATCAAAGGGAAGATGTGAATTATTTCCAACTTTTATGATTGATTTAATTCCTAATTGTTTCAAATTTTCTTTTGTGTGCTTAACAATTTCTTTAGTTATATCAGTTCCATAAACATCAAATCCACATTCATCAAGCAAAACAATGTTTCTACCATCACCACAACTTATATCGCATATTTTTTTTCTAGAAAATGACTTTTTAGATAACTGTAATTTCGGGTAATTTCCTTTAAAAATCCTAATAACATATTCAGCAGGATATGCAAGAGATTTCTGTTTAAGTAACGCTTTATTCCACTCCTTTTGAGCATTATATTTTTTCATTTACCTGATTGATAATATGATAAATAATAGTTTTTAGAAACATAAAAAATGATAATAAAGATCGATCATATCACAATCTGCTCTACTGATTTTGAATCAGATTTAAATTATTTTTTAAATTTGGGGTTTAAACCAAGTATATTAAATCGAAAATTAAAGAATCTGAAAATAAAAAATGTATTGATGAAAAGCTTTTGTAAATATCAAAAATTTGCACTACTCGAATCAAATAACAATTTGGATGTGGAGATACTGGGTTATGATAATGTGAATAGTGGTACACCGTATATTGAGCCTGAATTTATAAATTCTGAAAAATGTTTAAACAATTTTTCTGAATTTAAAAATCATTTCCAAAAGAATCAAATTCCAATAAAATTTTCAAACGACAAAAAGTTCACTGGTTTTAGATTCGGGAAAATCAAAATTTACACTAGATCAGTTAATGACAGTCAAATTTTTTGGGAAAAATTAGGTTTTAAAACTATTTCACAAAAAAATAATAAACATGCAAAGATGATGTTTAATGCTTTAACTAATAATCAAAGTTTAGAATTAAACTTAGAATACGCTGAAATAAAAAACACCCATTATTTAGATGATAGAGGATTCAACTGTATTGCTTTTATTACTAATTCATCTGTTAACGAAAAGGAATTTTTTGATAAACAGAATTATCAGACTACCAATATTGAAAGTTTTGAAGTTAATAAAAAGAAAATGGACATATTTTTTTGCAAGAGCCCACAAGGCGAAATTATTGAACTAATATCATTAAGAAAATAGTTATTTATGCTTCATCTTTTTTAATTAAAAAATTAGGATTGGTAACTATTTCATTTTTTATTAAATCAAAAGTATTTTTAGCGGAAACACAAACAATTTGTCCTTTCCCTAAATTAGATATTTTTACTTTTTTTAATTCAATTGCTTTTTTATGAAATTTTTCAAAGTCTGGACCATTTTCTGGCTTTTCTTTATCGTAAACATAATGTACAAAAACTTTTTCTACATATTTATTATCGAGTTTAAGAAATCCTCTAAATTCCTTATCATATCTGTATGAAACATCAAGTATTTTTTCTACATAATGAAAAAATGTTGATCCTGAATCAAAATTAAAATTACAGAATTTTCCATTTTTTTTAAGGTATCTTTCCCAAAATGAATCTTTTCCAAATGAATGTGATTGACAGTCTTGTGTAAAATATTCTGCACTTTCACCAATTGCGGAAATTGAAAAATTAGGATCATTTGATCTTTTTGATTGAGCATCATTTCGGATATACTCTGAAAACATTCCACACACACTTGGTGTTGATGAAACATTAAACCTAGTACCGTTACAAAATGAATAAGAAAAAGCTGGTACTACTAAAGTACCTGCATTTCCAATTATTTTAAAAATTGCATCCCTAAATGCAGCACAATAATCCTCTGATGTTTCAGTATTTTTTAATTTTCCAAAAAACCCTAAATTACTATACGTGAAAATACTATCACCCTTCTTTAACCCAACTTGTTTTAGTGAGTCAAGAATATTTTGTATAGTGTAATCGTATTTGTTCATTTTTTCCCTGTAATAATTTCTCTTAACCCATTAACAGTAGCAAATTTTCTATTTTGAAATTCATCATTAGAAAACAAGATATCAAATTCCTGTTCAACATCATTAATTAACTCAATAAATTTTAACGAGTCTAACCACCCATTATCAAAATAATTTTCACCTAATTTTTTTGAGATTTCGTATTTTTTTGCAGGTGTGTTTTTTTCGAACCAATCAAAAAGCCAATTTTCTACATCCAATTAAATAACTGAAAACAACTAATATCTATTTTTTACGAGGTTTGCTTAACAAGTCATGTTTCAAATTATATAGTCGACGCTAAAATTCTGATAAATGAATGAATTAAGAACTTTATTGATTAATGCTGTTCAACAGGAGATAAATGATGAAAATGTAGCCATATTTTTTAGTGGTGGAACAGACTCTCTAACTTGTTTATTTTGCTGTTTAGAATTAAATATCAAACCAAAATTATATACTTTTCATCTGGAAGATTATATTTCTGAAGATGTAAAAATATCAAAAAAAGTTGCAAGATATTTTGGATTAGATGTTCAGATTGTTCCGATAAAAAAGAACAAAAATAGACTAGTTAGTGATATCAAAGATTTGATTAAGAATTATGATATTCATAACAAACTAAAGTTACAAATTTTATACCCGTTTCCATATATTTTAGAAAATATTAATGAAAAATTTATACTTACAGGGTTAACTGCAGATACACTATATGGAACGAACTATCACACAAACATGACATCATCGACGGAATTTAACAAATTAAGAAAACAGGCAATTCTCATGGATGAAGTAGATGGTTATAATGCTTTAAAAAAAATGGTTAACAATGCAGAAAAAAAATTGGTAGCACCGTATAGGAATCAACAAGTAATTGACTATTTTTTAAAATTTTCTTGGAATGAATTAAACAAACCATTCCAAAAACAGAAATCTATAAACGCATTTAATAATTATTTTGAACAACTATCGGTATACAGAGAAAGTAGCAGTTTGTCTATAAATTCTAAAATTGTTGATTGGCATCAAACATTACTTTCATCTGAGCTGAACAAAAATAATAGGAATAATATAGATGGTATAATAGAAGACGTACATCTTAATAGAATTTAAAATATACGAGTTAACGTATTTTAGAATTGGATAAACAAGAAATGGAATTACAAATTAAAACCGGTAATTTGATAAAAGATATTTTTAGAAATAATTGGGAAGAGACGTTTATTTTTGATTCTATTAATTCGAAAGATTACACTTATCAAGAGTTTTTTGAATTAGTTTTAGAAATTAAGCAAAATTTAGAAAAAAGAAATATAAAAAAAGACGAGGCAATATGTTTAATTCTCCCAAATTCTGTGGAATTAATTGCTTTATATTTTGCAGCATTATTACTTGAAATAACTGTTGTATCCATAGATCCTAATCGTGGAGTAGAGGAAATAAAACAAATGTGTTCAGTAAGAGAATGCAAGTTGTATTTTGGAAAAAATTTGGACATAAATAAAAAATTTGAGCCAATTTCAAATTTGATAAGAAATAAAATCTTTAATTCGGTAGATAAAAATGCATTAGACATTTTTGTTGGCTTAAATTATAATTCTCTATTTACAATTACATTTACTTCAGGCTCAACTGGAATTCCAAAGGGAGTAATGCATTCTTTTAATAATTTTGTTAAAAGTTCTCTTCTTTTTAAAAACAGATTCGAGTTCTCTAAAAACGATATTTTTTATCATAATTTACCGCTTAGTTATATTGGAGGTCTTCTAAATCTTCTAATTCTTCCATTTGTTTCAGAAAGTAAGATTGTTTTAGGTCAACAATTTAGTATTTCAAACATACCAAATTTTTGGGATATCCCAATAAAATATTCAGTTACTACATTTTGGTTTATTCCAACAATAATTGGATTGTTACTAAAACTAGATCGAGGTAATGAAGGAATAGAGTTTACCACGAAAAATAAAATCATTGGTTTAGTAGGAACTGCAGCATTACGAGGAGACATAAAAAGAGACTTTGAAAAAAAATATCATATCAAGTTGTTTGAAAGTTACTGTTTATCGGAGACATTTTTTGTTACAACTAATTATGAAGGTAATGATCGAAAAAACAGAGTTGGTAAATTAATAGATGAAGCTAAAATATCGTTTGATAAAGACAATGAAATTCTAATAGAAACACCTTCAATGTTTCTTGGATATGTAGGTCTTGATAATAACCAGTTTTTTGATAACAAAGGCAGATATTTTTCGGGAGATTTGGGTATACTAGACACTGATGGTTTTTTACAAATTACTGGAAGGAAAAAAGATTTGATTATTAGGGGTGGATTTAATATCAGTCCAAAAAAAATTGAAGATTTTATCATGGATTTAGGTTTTCTTGAACAAATAGTGGTTTTAGGTTTTGACGATCTCTATATGGGTGAAAAAATAGTTTGTTTTTTTACAACTAAAAAAATAAACTATAACGATGACCTAAAGGCAATAAACAAACAAATCATTACTAGATTAGGTCAAGACTACAAAATTGATGAATTTAAAAAATTGGATTCCATTCCTAGAACAACAAGTGGAAAGGTTGACAAACCGATCATTAGAGATTATTATAAAAATAAATTTGGATAGATGATTTTTTATAAACCCAAATCCGATCCAGTATCAAATTAAAATGGAAAATATGTTGGAAAATCTATTCTAGGTGAGTTAACAAATTTTCTCTTTGGGAAAAAGAATTTTCTTTTTGCCCACTCATCATCCTCAAGATCATTAATTCTGAGTTGTAAAGAAAATCGTATATCATCACTTCGATTTTTACCCGAACGATGGACCATAAATTGTGAGAATACTAATGCTTCACCTAGTTTCATTGTAATTGATGTAAATTCAGAGTCGTTGATTGATTTTCCCTGATCATTGATGGAACCATTTTTGTGTGATCCCTTAACAACGTCTAACGGACCAATTTGTGAGTCAATATCTTGAAATGGTATCCAAACAATCAATGAATTCATTGAACCTTGAAAATAATCAGAATCTTGATGTGTTTCACTACGCCACTGATCATCATATGGCATATCTCCTCTAAGAACAATTTCATCAACTACAGGAAATTTAATTCCACATTTTTTTATGTTTTTGAGAATAATTTGCTCATTAGAAATCGCTAAAACTTCTGGCAAAAATCGTAATTGATCATATGATGAAACCCATAACTCATGATTTGTTTTTGAAAACTTGGCAACATCTTTATCATTTTTTATCGGATCTAAACCATTCATTCTAGCGGAATTATCAAAAATTTTCGTAAACTTTGCTCTAATATTCCTAAGATTGTTTTCTAATCCGGTACTAAATACAAGAACACCATTTTCAATGTATTTTTTTTCTACATTCATCTAGTTCCTCTGGATTTAGAGTTCTAATTTACAAGTAATAAACCGTTCATATTATTTAGTGGACCGGGAGGGATTTGAACCCTCGATCTCACCCATGCCAAGGGCGTATCCTACCAGTCTAGACGACCGGCCCATAAAAAACTGAGATATGCTTGTCCCTTTTAGGATTTCTAACTATGCTTTTACTAATGGTTCTGAGCTAAGTTGTTTCATTGTTGCCTGTATAATTGGCAATTCTTCTTTTATCAATTCTTCTGCAGCAGAAATAGCACTTTTTCTAGCTTTGGTACTATCTTCTATCATCTCAGCAATTTGTTCTGGATTCACTAATTTAATTCCAGGAATAGTAGCAACTTTTTCATCAACTGTTCTAGGTTCTGATAAATCCATCATCAGAGTGCCTTTCTTTTTCTTTTTCATTACTTTGTTTATTTTGTCAAAAGTAATTAGGAAAGCATCCGCAGTAGTCGCAACAAAAATTATATCAAATTTATCTAATCCCGGTAAAACACCTTCAAATTCTATTGGGTTTCCACCTAATATTTTAGAAAAACCTGTGGCTCGTTCGATTGTCATACTCGTAACATCAAACGCATAGCCTTTTTTATTAAGGGATTTTGCAACCAAGCCAGCTATTTCGCCTGTACCTATAAGCAGGATATGTTTTGTTTCAACATTACCCATACTCTCTTCAGCAATTTTGACTGCCTTATCACCAACTGTTTCCACTCCTGTATCAATTCCGCTAGAATCCCTAATACTAGTGGCGATTCGTATACAAGTATCAAATAATTTATCCAATATCTTACCGGATGTTTTTACTTCTTGTGCAACTGAAATTGCCTTTTTTAGTTCCACAAGGATTTCTTCCTTTCCTACAACTAATGATTCCAAGCCGCATGCCAGTCTTATCAAGTGTTCATATGCATCATCATTCTTGTAAATCTCAAGAGTTTGGTCCCAATGGTCAAGATCAAATTGGTCCAGTTCTGCAAGTGATGACCAAGTTGCAAGAATTTTACTTACATCGAGTTTTTTACCCTCAGCTCTTCTCGCATCAGGTATTTCACCAGTATGTACACCACTAACAGTAAAAACCTCAATTCTGCTAGAAGTTTGAACTATTATGCATTCCGAAGATCCAGCATTTTCATTAAAAGATTTACATGCAGCAGATATATCCTTGAATGAAAAATTTGCTAACTTATAAAGTGGCATATTTCTAAAAGTAACTCTTGCATTCATGATTTGAAAATTATTTTTACTCACTCTGTCCACCACTCAGTCTAGAAGTTTTTCCCTGCCACCTTTTGCGGTTCTAAATACATTCATTCCCAAGTTATAATTTTCAAACAAATAATTTAATTTCTTAAGTGCAAGTTTCGTAAGTTCAATTTCTTGCGGATTAGCCTCAGGATCATTTAAAAGCTGATCCAGTTTCTGTCTAGTCTCATCTATCAAATCTTGTATTCCAGATTCATAATTAGTACCACCACTGAATTCAGGACTAAGTATGTGTTCCGGATTATATTTTGGAGTTTGGTTCTTCGGGATCAACACTTGCCTTGAAATCGTCTCTATCTCATCCCCAGTAAGTATAGGTTTTACTGGACCTTTGTGCATTAAGAAGAATTCTGGTTCTCCCATCTCTCGTCTGAATATTCGCTCTTGTTTGCGTTTGTTAGTAAATAATTGACCCGCTTGATCTATTTCCCCTACTTGTGCTTTGGCTGCTTCATAATCTGCCTTCCATGCTGCCTCTGATGCTGCCCTTGCAGACTTTAATTTTTCCTTTGTCAGTTGATACGCCGTTTCTGCTCTGGTGACTGCCTCTGATGCCACTACTGCATCTGAGATCGTTGTCTGTCTTAACGCACCATCTTCAGGTTTAGCGTCTTCTGCTTCTGCTTTGGCTGCTTCAAATTCCGCTTTTGCCACAGCTGCTTCTGCTTCAGCTTCTGAAAGTGTTACAGGTTCTGTTTTTTCATCTTCAGACATGAAATTTATCTAAAATGCTTAAATTTTAAGATTTAGCAGAGGAAATTTTTTCATAACCGAGTTTTTGTATGAATCAAACGAATTTTGCTCCTGCTCACATTTTTTACAGATGCATAGTTGTGAAACAGCCTGCAGATCACATTCTTTAATAAATTCGCATCTAATACATCCTGCTGAACCATCACATATAACACATCTTAACTCTTCTTTTACTTCAGCACATTTTTCGTGTTTAACACCAATACCCTTAGACCACAATCCAGTGTCCTTTGCTCTGACTTTTTGATTACATACAAGACAAGTGCCATCAAATTTCATTGTTATTTTTATCCAGCTCATTTCATCAAATCAATCTCCTTTTGAATAATTTCCTCCAACGTTTTATCTAGCTCTAAATCTATCTTTTCATTTTTTATGCATAATAATAGAAACCGAAAATAAATAGATGAGAAAGTACTTTTTGAAACATGCATATTTTTTACCAATGAATCCAGCAAAGATTTGATTTTTGCACCGTCCCACCTTATTCTATTCAGGATTGGCCATGAAAGATTATATTTTGAATAGCGAATTGGAAGATTTTTTCTGTACAATCCTAAAAGTATAGCATCAAGATAACGTAAGAGTCGCCATTGCTGGGTTTTCATAATTTTTCCATACAGCATATCAGCTGTGGAAATTATCTGCAAAAATTTTTGCATATCATCAGTAGAGATGTTGCTTGTTATGATGCTTGAATAAAACGCGTTAATCTTCTCTCTTGGATCTATTCTAAGCGAGTATATAACGGATCTTGCTTCATCAACTGAATTTGATTTGTAAAACGCGTTGACACCTTCTTCAACATCTAGGATTTCGAAGGATTTTTCAGTTGGGGGATTAAACCCAGTAACTAAAGCCTGGGCGAAATTAATCATAGAACGTATATCACCCTTTGATTCTGTGACAAGTTTAATCAAAGAATCTGAACTGATTTTTGCGTCCTCTAATTGTAATATTTTATCCAGATAAAACCGTAGTAGTCTTGGAGGTAATGGTCTAAACTGAATTGTTTGTACAGCTTTTTTAATACTTTTCATTTTATTAGACAAATCAGAATTTGCAGCAAGAACTATGGGTACAGTGGCTTCTTTTAAAATCTTAATTACTACCTCACCACCACCATAATCTGCTCTTCCATGTATGCCGTCTACCTCGTCTATGAAAATCATTGGTTTACCAAAGATAGTTTGATTTCCCAAAACTGGGCTTAAAATTTCATGAATGTTTTGTTTGTTTCTTACATCACTTGCATTAACACTAATTAGGTCATAGCCGAATTGCTGTGCTACAAGATTAGCTAATGTTGTTTTACCAATACCAGGAGGACCAATTAAGAGAATTGGCTTTGTACCCCTTTTCCATTTTGTAAACCATTCCACTAATATTTTTCTAGCCTCTTCATTACCAATTAAATCAAGAATATTTTTTGGGCGATATTTTTCTGACCACATCATGTAAAATCACTTTGGTAGATTAGCAGCAAGATCTGACCAGATATCTGCTTTCTCTAATTTCTTGAACCAAAACTCGTTGTAATGTTCCACTGTTAAGAATAAAAATTCTAAAAAACTCCTATGAGAAAAGTTTTCAGGCATATTGTTAAGTGCCTTTCTAGCATCAGTTAGATAAGCGTCACTTTTTTTCATAGTAAGATTAAATCCTTTTCTTACATCATTTTCCGATAAACTGTAATACAGAGGCCATGATGGAATTTTTACAGCTTTGTCTCTAATAGAATCTTCAATTTCATTTCCACATCCAACTGATTCTGAAGCCTTACCCATTCCAATTTGAAATATTTCACCAAGTGGTTTCCTTAAAAGTGCCATATTACAACCTGCCGTACCCATCACAGATCGATATTTTTTGTAGCTTTCATCAAGTTCTTTTTCTGTAATTGAAGTGGGGTTTTGTTTTAACTTAGTATCAAGGTATTGCCCATCTCTAGCGTCTTTGAACCCAGCCTCGAATTGTTTTAAGACATCCTCTCCACCTTTTGCAATTTTGTCACGAGCTAATTTTAGAATGTATGGATTCATGAGCTTGTAATCATCAAGATAGTCCAAGTCTTCATCTTTGTCAACAATTCTGTCCATTGGTTCACTGAGATCAATTGCAATTATATGCCCCTCAACAACATCCTCTCTGAGTTTTGGATCTTTTTTATCCTGAAAATATTCCGCTGACCCATCAAACAACGCATTGAATACAGGGAAAGTCATTTTTACAAAATTAGAGTTCAGAATCCTTAAAACCCTATCATTTAGCACATCAAAACTTTCCAGTTTTGATTTTATTGGATCAATTTGTGACGAGTCTAAAATGATTTCAGTCGAGCCAACTTCCTCTCCAAATTTCTGTTGTGTAGTATTAGGTGAAGTGTCATCTTTAATTTGTTGTAACATGTCATTTGTAAATCGTTTAGCAAATTCAGGAAAGTTTGTTTCATATTCCTCTTTGTATTGGTTAAATTGTCTATATCCTTTAGATTTGAATAAGGCTTGCTTCATAATCTTCTTTCCAGATTTTGTTCCCATTAGAGAATTTCTGCTAGTAACAGACTCGTCTTTCCCACTCACATAACGACATCTCTAAATTGATATTTATGCCTTCAAAAAATTTTCACTTAAATTACGTTTTGTTTGAGAGTATTTATGGAGACAATTGAAATTCTTCGTACCGTTTCGAAACTTGTATATGAAAATGTCAAGGATCTGGCGGGAACCAAGGAATCTATTGCCGGTGATTTTGGAAGGGGTGCAGGAGGAGATATTTCAAGAAATATCGACATTATTGCTGAAAAGACAGTAATCGATTATCTAAAGGAGGTTAATTTTGATTGTGTAGTGCTTGGGGAAGAGTGTGGTAGAGTTGCATTATCTACAAATCCTAAGGGTTTTGTGATAATGGATGCAATTGATGGAACTACAAATGCTGTAAGAGGACTACCAATTTTTTGCTGCTCGCTTGCATTTGCCACAGATGAAAGAATAGACTCTATTACTGATGCTGCAATTACCAATCTTTCAAATGGAGATATTTATTGGGCATCAAAAGGAAAAGGGTCTTTTTTAAATGAAAAACCAATTTCCGTCCACAAGGAAAAGCCTGTATACAAGGTTGTTGGAATTAATATTTCAGCTTCACCGCCAGAATTAATTCATAGGTTTATTCCCATTTTTGAAAAGCATCATCATGTGAGGCATTTAGGGGCAAATGCCTTGGAGATGGCTTTCTTTGCACAAGGATCAATTGATGTTTTCATTGATTTCAGAAAAAAGATTAGAATTCAAGATATGGCAGCAGGATATCTTTTGATAAAAGAGGCTGGCGGTCTTTTATTTGATGAAAATTTGGAACCATTAGATTCAGACATTAGCTATGAAGCGCGATTATCTTTCGTTGCAGCTGCAAGTAAAGAAATTCTGAATGAAATTCTTTCTTTGATAAAATAATGGCGCCCTCGGCGGGATTTGAACACGCGTCTCAGCCGTGACAGGGCCGAATTCTAGACCGGGCTATACTACAAGGGCTAATTATCCGACAAAATCTGTCAATTTTAAAGTTTCCAGTTTTTATCAATCTGTAAAAGACTAAATTATACAATCTTGACATCTTGCTCGGGGTCTATAGCGCAGCCAGGTAGCGCACTGGCCTTTTAAGCCAGCTGTCGTGGGTTCGAATCCCACTAGACCCGTGGAACTTTTCTAACTAACTTTGATTATCCCTACTTTAATTAGATATTGTATCCCTGAAACGAATGTTTTATCATCTATTTCTCCTCCAGCCCACCAACCTGCATTATTTTTTACCCATACTGGAACTATCTGTTTCACTTCAGTGTCAGATGATTTTTCTGTCTGTGGGATCATCATAATTTTTTCTTGAATAAGATATTGTATTCCCTGTAAGAAAGATAAGTTGTCAATTTCATTTGCCGCCCACCATCCAGCGTTGTTTTTAATCCAGTCTGGTATTGAAGTCTCATTAACGTTTATTCTGTTCACAACAACTGGAAGAAATCCATTAGCAAGTTCATTGCCACTCAAGTTTTCAAACTGTAATGTTATTGGACCAGTAATAAAATCTGGAATTATAAATTCTATAGTGTTAGGTTTAGTTTTTGAATCTGTGCTAAAGCCACTTTTTTGAAAAAGTTTCTCACCATCATGAATAATGGATACATCATAACTGACTGAAACAGGCCTATCTAACAAAAATATATCCATAATATCAAACATGAATATAGTTTTAGAACCAGACTCTATATTTTGAGGATCCCAACTCAAGTTTATTCTAAATTGTCCATTTCCAGTTACCGTACTCAGAGGCAAGTTTTCCTCTGTTGGCATTATTGCAAACTCCATTTTGCTATTTGAATTTTGCAATTTCTCAGATATCAGTAATAATTCTTTTTGACTTAATACGAGATGTACTATTCTATATTCAGATGAAAAATCATCTATAGTGATTACATTATCTGGTACAGGTAAGCTATTGATATTTGCCGACAAACTTTTCACCATTAGATCACCAAAAGTTTTTGGAATTATCAGTTCTTGATGCATTACAGATGTCTGTTCTATGTTTTCTTTGGACCAATTGAATGGTATCGAGTAACTAGATTTCTTCATAATAGGGTCGTAGTTGAAATCATCATTGATTAGATCATAGTATGTGATGACGCTTAGTTGTTGTTGACCAAAATTAACGTCGCTTATATCATGATATGTTCTATCAGGAATTGATATCCCAACATCATAATCAATCGCTGGAGAAATGATATTTGAATAACTTTCGGCAGTGGTTATTATTACCTTAAAATTATAAAGACCACCTGAATCAAACGAGCTACCTTTTACATTAATAATTTCATTTGGACCAGAAATAGAATTAAAAAAACTAGTGCTTTCCTGTTCAACAGAAATTTGATCGGATTCTGTTGGGATAAAATGCATTAAAAGAATACCGTCATCTCTTTGAAATGTTCCCTCAAATAATAATTCATTACTTTTTTCTGCCATAATGAAATATGTAACATCTTTCAGAGTGATTCCAGTATCCAGGTTAAATAAATTGAAAGAGATTTCTCTTATTTGTGTATCAGGAATTTGGCTTGAGGATACTTCAAGTGTGACAAATTTAGAACCCAGTATTACGGGAAGCATAATTTCAGATCCTAAGCCATGTCCAAAGGCATTTGTAGTTCCCATGGAAAGTATTATTCCTAAAACGAAGAACAAAAGAAAAATTTTTGAAAAATGCATTTGTAAAAGATGAACATTCTACTAATTTATCACTATTCCGAGTAATTGTATACTTAATGACTACATTTACAGGCAATCATCTTGGTGTTAAACGAACAGTCATGTGGCTCATTTGATTTGATATCAACTGGAATGGTTTTCATGCATTCAGAATGTCTTCCTTTTTTACAAAACCAACAAACTTCTCGATTTGAATCATTTACTGGGCGTGGTTTCATGATTTATTATTGTATTAATTTAGTAAAAAACTTACTCTAGATATATCGTAACCAAGAAGTAAATCTATCATCATTGTTCATTACAACATCTATAAACGATTTTTGTAATGTTTTTGTAATTATTCCTACCTTCCCATTTCCAATTGATGTTTTATTGATTTTTGTTACAGATTTTACTTCCGCAGCAGTTCCGGTCATAAAAACTTCATCAGCTTTTAACAACTCCTTCAGTGATATGTTCTTTTGAATTAATTTAATTCCGTCAGCCTTAATCAATCGAATTACACTATCTCTAGTAATTCCGTTTAAGATGTCAGCATTCAACGGAGGAGTTTTAATTATTCCATTTTTCACGATGAAAATATTTTCAGCACTTCCCTCTGCAACTTTGCCATTATTGTTGAGCATTATCGCCTCATCATATCCGCTTTTCAGTGCTTCAACGCGTGCTAAAGCAGCATTGGAGTAGTTAGCAGCAGATTTTGCTTGCATTGGTTGGGATCTGGAATCTATTCTAATCCATTTTGAAATCTTACATTTTGCTCCTGAAAATTTACCAGCTTTTGATTCACCCATTTTCCATTCCCAGCATGAAATAGAAACATCTACTTTGTTTAGCGTTGGTGTAAGTCCCATGGTACCATATCCATAGTAAGCTATTGGTCTAATGTAGCATTCTTTCAAACCACTTGCTTTAACCGTCTTTATTATTGCATCCGTGATTTGCTTTTTTGTGTAACGCATTTTCATACCATATAGCTTTGCAGAATTAAAAAATCTATCAACATGTTCTGGTAATCGGAAGATTGCAGAGCCGTTGGAAGTATTATAGCATCTTATTCCCTCAAAAACAGCAGTTGAATAATGTAATGCGTGAGTAAGGATATGCACTTTTGCATTATTGAATGGAACTAGTTTTCCATTCATCCAAATCTTTCCAACTTCCTTCATATGATGGAATTCAATTTTGGTAATTTAAAGAATTGTTCCTTATTTGAATTTGATATTAGCGCGTTCTTCATGAATTGTACTTATTGCGTTTTCAATATTATTACCAGAATCTTCCACAACAACTATTATTCTTGATGTCTCCTCTTGTGCATCTATATTTAGTATATTTATACCGGATTCACCTATTTTTGCGCTAGTTTTTGAAACGATTTGTTGGACGCGCCACATTTCATCTCCAATTAACGTTATGACTCCTCTATTGTATGTGATAGTTGCAAGTGCATCAAATCCTAAAACATATTTTTCATTTCTTTTGATATAATCACCATCAAGGAACAATATTCTGGTAAATTTTATTCCATCCTTAGTAAATGGTGATAGTATAACAAACTCACTGTATCTCTTTTTGTTTTCAAGAGAATCTAAAAGTTTATGTGCTGATTCATCCTCCATTCTTAAAATTGCACAATTCTTTTTTCCAGTAATGATTTTTATCGGGTGACCATTTTTATTGGTTGATTTTCTTTCAATTGTTGTAATCTTTTCTGGGTTTCTTATATCTGTGATAACTATTGGCATGGAAACCCCATTTTCTAAAATTTCTTTAATAGCTATAGGATCAAGAATGTTCATTCCAAACATTCCAGCTAACCTTGCTTCGTTATATGATAGATTTTCCACATCAGTTAATCCATCACTAATTATTTTAGGATCCGCAGAAACAACAGAACTGTCTTTCTCTAAATCAATTTTTACATTAAATTTCTTATGCAACAAAATTCCCAAATCTGCAGCTGTTCTATCAGAACCCCCTCTCTCGTATGTTGTTATAACCCCATCTTTTGTACGACCTATAAAACCTCCAATTGTTACAACCTGATTTTCATCAAATAACTTTTCGAGAAATTCAACCTTTTTGTTAGATTCTGATACAAGGAAGTTTGTAGATTCAATATTACTATCAGTTATTATTGGCCAATTATCCAGACCGACAACTTTTGATTTCATTCCATGACTCTGTAGGATGTATTCCATTATGCACGACATTCTGAATGCATGAAAACCATTCCAGTTGATATCAAATCAAATGAGCCACATGACTGTTCGTTTAACACCAAGATGATT
>JOTC01000006.1 GCA_000746705.1 Marine Group I thaumarchaeote SCGC AAA799-O18
TGGGTATTTATGATCAAGGACATATACTGTTCCAGTATATTCGATATTTTCCAACTATAATTAACCATCAGTTAGATCATATAATCATTCGGAATTAACTACGGTAAGTGTCATTGTACTAACAACACGTGTTAACCTCCTTATCTTCATAGAAACGGTTTCTTCGAAGTCGTTTTGTGAGTTTGTATTGATTTCAGCAATAATATCATATGCCCCAAAAGTAACGTAAGCTTGCGAAACTTCAGAAATTTTAGTTAATTCCTCAATAATATATTCCTCAGCGCCAAGGTCACAATTCATCAGAACAAATCCTTTATGCATATTAAACTGACTTCCTTTCATTATCTGAGCTTACCTTTAAAGTCTTCTCAGAATTATTTTTTAGATTTACCAACGCTTCTTTTTGCTGAAATAACTGTGTGTAATTGGTTGTATTTTCTTTTTTCTTTTGTCATATTTGTCTCTTGCAGCCCTATACCGATTAGAAGCTTTACTTGATTTATTTCCTCTTCGATGAAATGATTGTCGTGTTGATTCCCGTCTTTTAAGAGGATCAGGAATCTTAATTTCTATTCCGAGTTTTTCATTGAGGTCAGTCATTTTTACTTTTGTCTGTTTTTTAATTTCATTCCATTCACCAACTGACGAATATGAAACAAGTGTTATCGCTCTTCCCTTGCCACCTGCCCTAGCAGTTCTACCTATCCTGTGAAAGTAAACCATGTCTTGGTTTGGAACATCATAATTAATCACAAGAGCTACTTGCGGAATATCTATTCCTCTTGCAGCAACATCAGTAGCAACCAATATGTTAGCCTTTGCTTTTCTAAATCGTAACATCGTTTCTTCACGTCTGTGTTGAGACATATCACCCTCAATAGAGACAACACTCTCACCAGATTTGTAAAGAGATTTCGCAACTAGTCGTGTTCTAATTTTTGTTGAGCAAAATACTATACACTGACCAATATTACCATGAATAAAATCAAGTAAAAATTTTGATTTTTCTCTGTCCTTTATAACTAAAAATGATTGATCTATTCCAGCACCACTGAGATCATCCGAATCAACAAGAATTCTTTTTGGTGATTTCATATTAGTTTCCGCCAATCGCATTATTTCTGGTGGCATAGTAGCAGACCATAGTGACGTAGTTTTTTCTTCCGGCGTCAAATCCAAAATAAATGTAATGTCATCGATAAAACCCATGTCAAGCATTACATCAGCTTCATCAAGCACTACATGTCTTATATTGTTCAGTTTTATAGTTCCTCTTTTCAAATGGTCTATTAGTCTTCCTGGTGTAGCCACTATGATTTCCGGTTTTTTTCTTAGTGCATCAAGTTGTATACCCATACCCTGCCCGCCATAAATTGTAGCCGTTTTGGTCCCTGTATTTTTTGCAAAACGCTTTATCTCGGATGTTATTTGTAGTGCTAGTTCACGTGTAGGTGCCATTATGATTCCTTGTATTCCTTGATTAGGAACAATCAATTGTATCATTGGGAGTGCATAAGCAGCTGTCTTTCCAGTTCCTGTATGAGCCTGTCCAATCACATCATTACTTTCTAATAAAACTGGTATTGCACGCTCTTGTATTGGAAACGGTATAACAAATCCAGCATCATCAAGTACATTTAGTAATTTTTTTTCTAACCCTAATTTTTCAAACTTTGTCATTTTCTTCATCTAATCATGACGAAGAACGCTTTGCCTAATTCGTCATTATTTTATAAATCACATTTTTGAGTACGTCTAATAAACGCTTGTTACAGGCATTGTATATGCGTTTGTGAATTTGAATAAAGCCAATGGCGAGATTTGGACTCACGACCTGCTGATTACAAATCAGCTGCTCTAGCCAGGCTGAGCTACATTGGCATGTCGTTGTACAAGTCTGGAGATTTTAAAATGTTCTTAAAACGCATTATTATAATACCACTTTAATAGCGAGAAATTAGTAGAAACCCAATGAAGTATATTCCACCGAAAAAACTCAAGGTTTTGATGATTATGTTTTTCGGGGCTGCAGGATTCGGTATTTTTACGGGATTAGCTGTTGCATCTAGTGGTATGCAGGGATTGATTATCACATTACTAGGCGTGATAAATTTATGTCTTGGTGGACTGATGGGTTTTCTTTTGCTGACACAAAAGCCCAAGGTACGTGATAGTAGGAAAAAAAAGTAAAATTCGTTTAGATTCCTATCTAATGTTGGAAATGAAATTTTTAATAATGAGAGAAAGTTGACAAAGATTTGATTTGCTTGATCTAGTAGCAAAAAAAATATTTCTTACTAAGGGGATTGGTATAGCGGATGACAAATTAACTAGTTTTGAATTTGCACTAAGGAATGCAGGTATTGCTGGAACTAATATTGTGTTAATCTCTAGTATTTTTCCACCAAATGCAAAACTCATTTCTCGAAAAGATGGTCTAAAAATGATAAAGCCAGGACAAATCCTATTCACTATTTATTCTAGAAATCAGACAAACGAGCCGCAAAGACTAATTTCTGCATCCGTGGGAGTAGCTCAACCATCAGACAGAACAAAATATGGTTATCTTTCCGAATATGAAACGTTTGGGAAAAGTGAGAAGCAGGCTGGTGATTACGCTGAAGACATTGCTGCACAAATGTTGGCATCTTCACTGGGAATCTCGTTTGATATTGATAAAAGCTGGAATGAGAAACGTCAGTCCTGGACTATTTCAGGCCAAATATATAAAACAAAAAATATTACGCAAACTGCAAAAGGAAACAAGTATGGAAAATGGACAACTGTTTTTGCCGCAGCAGTTTTAGTTATTTAAAAATTAATTTCCCTATACTTTTTTACAAGTTTTAATGTTACCATTGCAGGTACAACCAAATACATTCCCATATTAAGCAGAATTATACCAATGCCATATCCCAGCATTTCAGATTCAGAGTCGATGTCTGTAAACTGTAACAATGTTAGTGATGTCAATAGAGGAGTTAGCGTTAGTTTCACAGCCTCCTTGAATATTGGATTCTCTCTTTCATAATCAGCTATTGTTGGACTGAACGAGTAATACAAATGATTGAAACCAGTCATAAAGTTAGTTCCTGATTCTGTTTGGAGTACAGTATTGTCACGAATCTCTCTCAAGAATTGAACTTGTGGCGCCATTTCACCGCTGTTGCGATGAGACAGCCACCACCCTCAGGTTCAGGTGACTTCGCTTCCGTTACTTCTGCAGCTACCTGTGGCTGAATACCAAGATATTCTGCCTTGTTATTTGTAAGTGTAAAAATCAAATCCTGTTTGCTTACAAAACTATCAGAACCAAAAAGATATCTGCCTTCAATAAGACCGTTTGAGTTTGAAGTAAAAAACCACCCGCTGTCCTTTAGATCATCAGCAGAGCCTATCTTTTGTATCAAGTAACTATTTACAGTTTTAACTTGATAATCCGGTTCGCTAATAACCCTAATATTGATAACTGTGTTTAAAGGATGAAATCCATCTGAAAAATATGTAGAGCGATAAAATTCATCTTCCGCAAAGTCTGGAAAAGAAGCACTAAACAAATTTATCGGATCAACAGTTTCACCTGCAAATTCTTCTGGTAGTCCTGCAGATGATATTGACATACCTATAGAGCGAATGATCCCGTCATTGTTAGGTGTTAGCGAAATAGTAAACTCAGAATATACATTACTAGACATCACGTTGAGAATATCATAAAACCCACCACCTAATCTAATCTCCTCATCTAAAAGTTGGTTTCCAATTAAAGAAATTAGTTTTTCCGTTGAGAAAGTCTTTGTTAAAACATATACAGCTGTTGCAAGTGCTGGTATATCTTCAGATGTTTTAGCAGACTCTAGTATAATTGAATGAAATTCTGCATCCATACCAATAAATTGAGAGTTCAGCATAATTTGGTCACTAATCTTGCGTGTATTTTCTTGTACTGTTTCCGTAAATTGACCCAAACCTTCTCTATTCACTTGTATCATAATGCAGGCTTCTGTTGCCACACCTGGTGCACACATCCATTTAGTTGTAAATATTAAGGCATGGACTTTTTCTGAATTTAAAATAGCATTCTCTAATGCTGGAGGTAGCATGATGTCTTGTGAATTTGAACTCCATAAGACAGTCCGTATCTCAGTGGTCTTTTCTTTTTGATTCACTAATATTTGGATATGTTCTTGATAGTCAGAAAATTCTAATTCTAATTTAACAGGCATTTCTTCAATATTCGTTTTATCAAACACGCATTTTGTAAAGCCAGTTTCTGAATCTACTATCTCGATATATCCAGGTTTGCATGGGTTATGTGATGAATATACTGCTGGAACTGTGAATAATGAACAGACCACAAGGAGGATTAGTATTACTGACTTGAGCATTTTTTCTCACACATTTTTTTTAACCTGTTTTTCAGATTGTACCGGCTTTTTAATTATTATAAAGTATTTCGACTTTAACATATTTTCAAATTTAGTGAAGCATCTTTCACTTGATCTTGGATATAGTCAAACCCATCCTGCCAAAATCTTGATTTAGTGATATCTATATTAAATTGTGCAAGTAGTTTTTCAGGTTTTTTTGAGCCACCAGCGGATAAAATTCCAATATATTCCGGTCCAAAGCTTTGCCCTTCTTTTTTATATCTTTGAAACAAAGAAAGGGCCAATAAATTTCCAAAGGCGTAAGCATAGCAGTAAAATGGCGCATGATGAAAGTGTGGAATGCAGCTCCATTCAATTCCAAAGTTTTCAGAAACTTTGACCAAATTACCAAATTGCTCATGAAGATTACGAAGGTATGTTTTTGATATCTCATCCACAGTTGTGCTATTTGCTATCTGCTCATGTGCTGTAATTTCAAACAGTGTAAAAAAAGACTGTCTACCTATAGTTGCATAAAAGTCGTCTATCTTCTCAGATAGCATGATCTTTTTTTCTTGATCACTGACCTTCATGGATAAATTGTCATACAATAACATCTCAGAAAATGTAGAAGCTGTTTCAGCTAATGGCAAAGGGGCCTCAGATACTAGTATTGATTTGTCTGATGCCGAAATACTATGTATTGCATGCCCAATCTCATGTGCTAATGTAAATACATCACGGGATTTTCCCGTAAAATTTACCAGCACGTATGGAGTTATTTTTGGGGATGGTGTACTACAAAACGCACCAGATGCTTTTCCAAGTCGTATTACAGAATCAACATGCCTTTGCATGAACACTCGTTTAGCATGTTCTGATAAAATTGGGCTAAATTTTGCTAGTGACTCTAAGACTAGTTTGATTGAGATATCATACGAATACGCCTTTTCTCTTGTATTTGTTTTTCTTGGAGCATAAAGGTCATATCTCCGGAGTTTTTTCATACCAAGTAATTTAGCCTTCTGCGCAAAGTATTTTTGAAAGACCTTGGAATTTTTTTTGCAAACATCAAGCAATGTTTTTACTGTTTGGTCGTCAACGTTATTAGAAATATTTCTTATCGCTATTGGAGAAGAAAAACCTCTCATCCCAATTCCTTCATCCCTCCAGTTTAGTACGATATTTTGATAAATTTCTCCCGTGACGCCCTTATTGTCTGCATATTTAGAGAATAGTGATTTGTATGCAGCCTCCCTTGTTTTTGCACTTTTGTTCCTAACAAGTGTTGTTAATTGTTCTCTGTTCATTGTTTTCTTTTTACCATTTACCATTACATTGTACACAAAAGCATTGGTAATCTTATCGTATAGCTTTACAAGCGCTGAAGCGCCTGTCACATCAAGAGTGTTGATTATCTTTTCTTCTGGCTCACTTAGCGAATACTTCGCTAAAAGCCTCTTGAATCTTAGATATTCAGAATACTGACCAGTTGATTTGATTAAACGCTTAGCATTTTTTTCATCAATTTGTTTCTTCCACCACAGATCGAAAAATAACAAGCGGTTTTCTATATCAGAGCTAAACTTGGTAATTCGGGTCAGTAATGATGTAGCTTCATCTGATTGTGTATTTTCAGAATAGCATAATGATGCGTAACCACCTATAACACTTGTTTTTTCTGAAATACTCTCAATATCATGCAGAATCTTTAGAAGCTTCGTAGGTGAGATGTTTGGATTTAATGATTTTTTGATTTTCTCAAAATGTTTTGCACTGTTTTCTAGTTTTGCTAACTTTTTATCAAATACTGCCCTAGTTGGGTTTTTAACCAGTTCACTAAGGTTCCATCTTCCTGGTTCATATCTAACCATAATACATCAGTAATAATTCTTGTGAATATAACACCATTTCCACAATTTGGTTGGTAGTGCAATCATAACAGGATGCCCTGTATCTTTGAAATGCTTTGTAGCATGAAGTCCCACCGAAGAATCACAACATCCAACATGTCCACATGTTAGGCACATGCGTAATGCAACCCAAGGAAGTTTTTCCTTTTCACACTCTTCGCATTCTTTTGTATTTGGTGAAACCTGATTCTTAGCTTGAGCAAAATGTTCACATTCTGTTCCCATGTAATTTGTAAACAAGAATAATTACTATATGTTTTCATAATTTGTTCTAACGCCTAAATAACATTTCAATCAAAAATAATTGGATCGATCGTCTAGCCTGGTTTGGATGACGCACTCACACTGCGTAGGTCATGGGTTCGAATCCCATTCGATCCATTTTTTACTTGTTGATTGTAACTCATTTTTATGAGTAATACAGAAAACTCGCCAATAATCTCATATGCAGTTTTTTTCTGTACCCTTGCAGTTATCATACTTACTCTTATCACCGTAATATTTCCAGCCTTATTTTCATCTTATTTTGGTCTGTATGCAGAAAACCTAGAACCGTTTGAGCTTGGTCATCAGGCAACTTTTCTTATTACAGGCAATGTCATAATTTTTGGTTTAGGTATTTTATATTATAAGAAAAAAATCCCTTCAACATTATCCAGCGTAATTGAGAAAATTCGTATATTTGAACTGTCCAAAAAAGTAAGTGTTGTTGTTTTATTAATAATTCTTGGAATATATGTTGGGTTCTCAGCTCCAGAACTTTTTATTGATGAATCTACACAATGGGGTGATTATAAAGTATTAGAGGAAGCATTAGAACTTTGGCCTTTTGGGGAAACTGACAATGTTTGGATCCAAGAACAGAATGACAGATATGTTAGGATGTTTTTATTAGACGTCTCATATGATTTGTTTCAAAATATCAAACTCTTGCCATTTATTGCAAGTATACTAGTCGTGTTTTTTACTTACTTACTTGCAACTCAATTTTGCAAAAAACGATTTGCAGGAATAATTTCAGTTCTTGTATTATTACAAAGCCATATTTTTTTAAAATTTGATACTATTGCAGTTTATGAAAATTTTTGGGTTTTATTTTATCTGGTTTCATTATACGTAATACAAAAAAAATGGTTTTTATCACCTGTTTTTTACCTTCTCGCATTTTTCACAAAAGCATATGTCGCACCGTACTTTTTAATGACGTTATTTAGTGCTTATAGATCAGAGATATCTAGAGGAAGAAAAATTGCAATCCTGGGTTCATATGTTGCAATAGTTGTGCTTGCTGCATCCTTAATTTTCTTAGGTGAAACAATATATCCTGATGTAATAGAAATTAATTATAACAAGTTTATTTTAGGATTTCAGGCGGTATCTACTCAATTAAGATTTGATTTCCTTTTTACAATGACTATATTACCCGTCATAGTGGGACTAGTATTACTTTCAAAAAATAAGATAAAAGAAGCTGACACTATCCTCATTCTAATTTTTGGAACAATAATCATAAGTCCAGTGTTGGTGATGTTTACTGCACATTATGAAATACATGCATATCGGCTGATTCCACTTTTGGTCTTTTTTTCAATAGGTGTAGGAATGTTCTTCTCAAAAAAATTAACTAAGCTCTCTTAGAATTGTCCATTGGTTGACTACAACATCACCTTCTGTTAACGCTGCAGTGGCAGCAAAGGTGGTAAAAATAGGTACGCACGTAAGCCCGTGCCCTTTGAAATCCGCACAATAATGAATCATCCAATTTGAAGCCCATTCTGGGGCTTTCGATGTTTGTATGTTTATTTCCATAGGTTTTTCAGAAAGAATTGGATACAAACCAACAAGCCTTTGCTCTAGAGTAGGCGTATCTGTAATCCTAACTTTTTCGTATTTTACATCATCAACCGTAACAATTTCCTTCTCACCAAACTTTTGATCGAACAAGCCATCAGTAATCTCATTCGGTAAATATTCACCACTAGTAGTTTCTAAGACACTGACTAATGCACCTTGTGAATCTCTAACTACCACCTGAAGATGTATCTTATATTTAGAATCCCCCAGATAATCAAGATTTGCGTCTTCTGGACCAGCAAAAATTCCTTTACCGCCAAGTTCCAAATGATCAGCAGAGGTAGATTGGATAGAAGCCACGATGAACACCGTGAAGATGGCAACTAACAAAACTTTCGAAAATTTTTTCATATAAAAGCTCGAATTTAGATATAGATAAGTGATTTTAAACAAAAAAATACTACCGTTCATAATTGTTTAAAATGATTGAAGGTTTTGCAACGCCAGAAGGAACAGCAAATTTTCTAGAAAATCTTCAGCGCGAAAGGAGAATTTTAGAAAAACACATGATCTTACACTATCTAATGTCGGAGTAGGCACATATCTTGGAAATCCTGATTCGGAAACTGACATACAACAAAAAAATGCAATTAAACAATCCATTTTACATGGTGTGAATGTAATTGATACTGCCATAAATTACCGTGCACAAAAATCTGAACGAACTGTCGGTAAAGCGGTTTCTGAATTAATTGACGAGGGAAAAATTAACCGCTCTGAAATTTTTGTTTCAACTAAAAATGGTTATGTAACAAATGATGCTGACATTCAAGAAGATTTTATGGCGTATATAATGAGAGAATTTGGTAAGACAGGTATTGTGAAGGAAGGTGATATTTCATCACAGTATAATTGTATGACAATACCATTTCTTGAAGACCAATTAGCTAGAAGTACTTGGGATTAGATTGTATTGATTTAATGTATTTACATAATGCAGTAGAGGGGCAGCCACAGATTCCTCACGATGAATTTATTTCACAGTTAAAAAGAGTTTTTGAATTTTATGAAGTACAAAGAAAAAAACAAAACATTAGGTTTTATGGATTAGCAACTTGGGAATGTTTTAGGGTTTCTAAAGAAAATTCAAATTTTCTATCACTCACACAAGTTATCGACTTGGCAAAACAGGTTGGTGGAAGCACACATGGATTTAGATTTATACAATTACCATATAATTTGCAATTTGATCAAGCCTATATGCAAAAAAATCAAACTATTAATTCTAATGAGATGTCAATATTAGAATTAGCAGAACAAAGCGGTATTGGTGTTTTTACCAGTGTACCATTAATGCAGGGCAAACTTTTAGAATGGATTAAGAACAAACCTGAATTTACTCACCAAAGTCCAGCGGTTAACGCTCTCCAATTCATTAGATCGACACCAGGTGTTTTAGCTCCACTTATTGGTCAAAAATCAGATTCACACGTAAAAGAAAATTTAGAGATTTTAGAAATCCCTCCTTTTTCAGAAGAAGAATTTAATACTCTACTCAAAAAACTCGTTCAATAATTTTCAGGAACTGATTTTTAGGTTTCCGTTTTAATATTTGTTATACTATTAAACAATATGAAAGTGACAAAACTCTCTGCAGTTACATTATTAATTTCTGACATGAAAAAATCAGTCGATTTTTATTCCAAGATTCCAAACTTTAAGATCGTTTTTGGTGGTCCTGACAACCAATTTACATCATTTTTGATAGATGATATGGCTAAGTCATATCTAAATCTGAAATTAAATAAGACACATGCAACAGATTTTGGCAGAATTATTTTTTACGTTGATGACGTTGACGAGTTTTTTACTTATATGCAGAATGATGAAACAATTTCAGTATTGGGCAAATTGGAATCCAAACCACAAGACGCAACCTGGGGCGAACGATTTTTTCATATGTTAGATCCTGATGGCTATAGGCTATCATTTGCAACACCAATTGGTGATGAATGATATGGAGGAAGGAGATTTAGCACCAGATTTTGAGTTGGAGGCAAACGATGGTACTAAAATAACACTGAAATCTTTTACTGAAAAAAATAACGTAGTACTCTGCTTTTATCCCAAAAATCATCTTTTTGCATGCCCATCAAAAAAAGTATTTGAGATGGCAAAGAGTGTAATTTCTGTCTACTCGGAAATTCAATCGCATAATACTAAATTATTTGCAATTTCGGTTGACAGTGTTGAATCACAAAAAAAATTCGTAGAAGAATACAACATTCCATATTTACATCTTAGCGATACTCAAAAGGATACTTGTAAAAAATATTCAGGTACTAATATTGCGGGGCTTGCAAAGCGTGTGACTTTCATCATAGATAAAAATAGAATAATTAAAAATATTTTCCAAAATATAGATGTAAAAAACCATGGCAAGCAAATTGTGGAGTCTTTAAAAAAATTAAATTAGATCTGTTATTTTACAACGAATCGAGAGACCTAGAGTGCTTACCTGTATGAGGTCTCTCACCAGAATATTTTCTTCTCATATGACCAGATGGTCTTGCATACAGCAGTTCCAAAAACCATGATTCATGCTCAATTTCCTCAGCAAGGATATCTTTTGCAATATCATAAGTGGCCGGGTCTTTTCCCAACGTCATTTTACAAGTTCTATTCCAGTTTACAATTGCGCCTTGCTCAGCCTTGAGGCATTTTTCTAGAATTGCTTTTAGGTTTGTAGGATTTGGTGGTAGTTGAAGAAATTCACAACCTGACATCTTGATGAATCGAGTTGCATCCTTAGGTAATGAACCACCTAACTGATAGATTCTTTCTATACATGATTCAAAATGACTTAGATCTTCCAATCTTGCATCCTCAATTACACCCTTGATTCCTTCACCCTCCATGCCAGTACAATTTGCACGTAATAGTGTAAGGTAATAGTATGCAGTAAATTCAACTGATGCATTACTAACCAATTCCTTAATCAGTTTATTGACATCTATTCCATTTTTTTTCAAAATTTCGGTACCTACAACATGAGGTTTTTTTGCCTTTACCATGATGATTCTTTGAAATCCTAAATAAAAAGGGTTTTTGAAGTAGTTAACTATTAACAGTTAAAAAATTACTAGTTCTACGTATGTATATTGGTTGAAAGTAATTATGATATTCTAAAAATACATGATGGGGCAACGAAAAAAGAAATCCGTATTGCCTACCGAAATTTGGTTCTACAGTTTCACTCAGATAGGGGAGGTGATGATGAGCAATTTAAAAAAATTAAGCGTGCTTACGAGGATCTACGGATAGGTAAAAAATATCCTGATACTATGGAGGAAAGGAAAGAAAAAGCAAAATTTTACTCGGGTGATTCAGATGCTGACAAGCGTAGGAAAAATATTCTTTTATCTCAAGACATCACAAAAGAAATGAAATCTGCACAAGAATGGGCAGCTGCACTTAATCGTACAGATACCACTGGTGTGAGATTATTTGGTTCAAATGAATTAGGTCAAATGGAATTTGAAAGAAAAGTCACCAAAACATTGTCAATTAAAGGTAAATTTTGGGCGGGTCATTTCAAATATGATAATTCAGTATTGATGTGGGGAAGTATAACGAGTCCATATTTCACTCCTTATGAAAAGTATAAAACGCATATTCATGTTACAAAGGGAAGTTTTAAACTAATTGATTCAATGCAAAATAAATATGATATTGATGGCGGCGCAAAAATTACCGTAGATCATGGTGATATTGAAGTTGGTGACATACGTGGAAAAAGAATACTTGTACAAGATCCACAGGGAAGAGTGGGTATGTCTGTTACTAAAGAGCATTTTTCTACACTTGAGGCTATTAATGGTAAGATTGTGACTGGAAGTGTACGAGACACTGTGAAACTTGATGCAGACACTGTAGTTGTACTTAATTTGATTGATAACGTCAAAGTCATGGGAAGGAGTATACTAGTTTATGGAAGTAAAGTGACACACGATGTTCAGTTTTTTCTAAAAGAGGGTGGTAAAATTAGATTTTATGATCAGGGCTCAGGTTTTGATATTAGTGATGATGCAACTATACAACTTGAAAATGATAAGCGAATTAAAATTCGTGATTTAAAACATGCAAATATGATCAGTAATGGTGGAAAAGATATCACTTACGACTATCTTGATAATCGCGATAAGAAAAAACATTCAAAAACTAATAGTTTTGAGACAAAATTATCATCAATAGGAAAGATCTTTGGTAAATAATCTTAATTGCCTATTTTGAAGAAGTGTATTTTCCCGATAAGATTATGCATATAAAAACTCCCTTACCAGATATGAATTTCGCTTTATGTTTAACTCCTTTTGGTATGAATACTGTTGATGGTGATGATACTTTGTATACTTCATCATCTAACTGAATTTCATATTTCAACTTGGAATTTTCAGAAATAATGAGATTAATTTCATCGGCATTGTGTTTGTGTAACAGACTATACTCTGACATTTTTTTATGGTTACCATTAACAAAATGAACAGCAATATGGGTATTAGAATCCGGAAAACGTTTTTTGCTTAGCATGGAAAGACGCTTTATTGGAGCATAATTATGAAATGGAATTTTTGAAATCCGTTCATTTACACCTTTTTTTATAAATTTTTTATAGTGATTCATAGCGTATCATCTTTCCAACAAAACTAAGTTAAAAACATACTTTGCTGTATAGTTTCTATGCTTCAGGATAGGACGTCTGAGTGGTTTGTTCCAAAATTTGGCTCAAGGAATTTTCGAGTGACAATAGGCTTATTGTTTTTACCATACACTAGTATAGTTACCTGCTTTGCTGCATGGGGTTCACTTTCTGGTTCTTTTGAAACGGAGCGACTCATTGCAATCTGTTTGATTTATTTTCTAGCGCTTGGGGTTTCAGCCCACCTATTGGATGCGGTTGGTGGAAAGACAAAGCCGTGGGGTGATTTACCAAAGAGGAAACTCTGGACGGTGTCGATGATTGTACTGGCTGTTGCATTTTCAATTGGCATGTACTATGCCTTCTTGGATTCACCTCTACTGTTTGCGATAGGAATTGCGGAAGGATTCTTTCTGTTTGCGTATAATTTAGAATTGTTTGGGGGAAAATTTCACAATAATGCATCAACAATATTGTCTTGGGCAATATTACCTGTTTTTGCTGGATCTGCAATTCAGACAAATTCAATATCACTGGAAGCAATAATGTTTTGTGGCGTTTCTTCAATCATAACTTATGTTCTGATAACAACCTCTAGAAAATACAAGCATTTAAGACGCAACAACGGAAATCATTCGGAAATTAAAAGGTGCGAAGTCATTCTAAAACTTCTTACAGTTGGTGTTTTAGTTGGTACTGTAACATTTCTCGTTGTAAGATTTTAAAAATTATTTTATGCCAGTTAAGATGGCAGATGCACCGTATGTGAGGTATTGATAGTCAACTTTCAATCCACTTTTCTCCATCACATTAGAATAACTGTTTAGCCACGTGGTACTTCGAATCAGCTTTGGCAGCCCAATTAACGCCTCCTTCCAACTTGGGATGAAGCATCCCACCAACCTCAGGAAAGTTAGAAATATGTTCCACAGTCCTCTGACAACTGGATTTTTTGGGTAAGTAAAATCATGAAAGATGATTTTTCCGCCAGGCTTAAGATGGTTTATACAATTTTTTACAAGTACTTCCGGGTCACAGTATTTTGGCAGATAGGATGCTGTGATACAATCAAACTTTGAATCAAGTTTGAATTTTTCTGCGTCATCAAGAATAAACGAGATGTTGTCAAAAGAACTTGAATTTTGTTTTGCCACATCAAGGTAACTTTTGGTTATATCAACACCAACTATCATTGTATCGGGAAATTTTTCCGCAATTTCCCTAGTAAGGATGCCCGTGCCACACGCAAGATCGAGGAAAGAATCTCCATTAGAAATCTCTTCCAATATCTTTCTCTTCCAATACCTATCCTGACCCAGTGTGCCATACGAAACAACGCCATCATATGTTTCACCGGTTTCATCAAAAAACTTAGGTACGAGATTTTTTGCCGATTCTGCCAACATTATATATCACGCACCAAGTAATTTAAAGAATAATGATAAATGAAAAAATTCAGAACGTACTATCAAGATTAGAAAAGGACATTGATTATGAGAATAGCCATAGGGCTGAAGTTCCAAGCGAGGAGAGATTAAATTGCATATCAAAAAACATTGGAATGTTCTATAACATTATGCTAAAATCCATAAACGCTAAAAAAATTCTTGAGATAGGTATGTCAGTGGGCTATTCTGGGCTCTGGTTTGCCGACGCGGTAATATCAAATATGCAATCTGATGGGCAAGTTATTACAATCGATAGGGAGAAATTCAAGATTGATAAGGCAACACAGAACTTTGAAGAGGCTGGGGTAAGTTCCCTAATCAAAATCAGGAGGGGTGAGGCTAGAAAAATTTTACATGAGATAAAGGAAGAGTTTAGCGAAAATTATTTTGATTTTATTTTCATCGACGCGGATAAGGAAAGTTATATCGAATATTTTGATCTGTGTTTGCCGTTAGTAAGGAAGGGCGGAATAATTGGTGCTGATAATATTCTGCTTCCAGAAAGGTTCAACAAGATGATGGCTGATTATTTATCCCATGTTAGAAGTAATCCAAATGTTCAATCAGTTACTATTCCGATTGATAATGGCGAAGAGGTCACAATTAAAATTTCAGAATAGCGATTTTATGCTTTCTTGATACCAAGAGTTCTATTTTTAAGCCTAAGATAATGATTATGGCATTTTCTGCATCTTGTTGCGGATAAAGGATTTCTTGCTCCACAAGTGAAGCAGATCTTCATATGAAGTCTAGCTTTCTGCGCTATTTGCTTTTTCTCCGGATCTGTTATTGGCATGTTTCTTCCCGTTTAATCCTCACGTATAAAACTACTTTTTGTCTATTTTTCCAGCTAACAGAATTGATACTTCACTTGGTCTCTTTGCAACTGGGATGTTAGCCTTTGCAAACATGGCTATTTTGGATTCAGCTGAGCCATAATTTCCCATAACTATTGCACCAGCGTGACCCATTCTTTTTTCTTTAGGTGCTTTCCTTCCAGCTATATACCCAACAACTGGTTTTTTAAAACCAATTTCAATTATATGCTCAGCTAGGGCTTCCTCTGCTTGACCACCAATTTCACCAACAATTACCATTCCTTCAAGTTCAGATTCATCCTTTACTATATCAAAAGCATCAACCATCCTTGTTCCGTTAATTGGGTCGCCACCTATCCCCATAGTAAAATTTTGACCAAATCCTGAAGTGGTTAAATTATTGGAAATTTCATAAAGTAAAGTTCCACTCTTTGATAGAACCGCAATATTGCCTTTCTTAAATGGACTTGCTGGCATAATTCCAATTTTAATAAGACCCGGTATTATCACACCAGGAGTATTCGGTCCAATCATAATCGCATTATTTTCTTTGGCAATTTTAATTGCCTGCATGGTGTCACGAATTGGAACATGTTCTGGTATTGCCACAAGAAGCTTAATTCCAGCTTGGAATGCCTCCGTCGCAGCTTCCAAAAAGAATTTTGCAGGAACAAAAACAATGGAGATCTTTGCTTTACTTGTACTAACAGCTTCCTTCACCGTTTCATAAATTGGTACATCTAGGAATTTTTTACCACCCTTTCCTGGTGTAACACCAGCTGCAATGTTCGTACCGTAATCTAACATTAGTTTTGTATGCACAGAACCAAATTTTCCTGTGATTCCTTGAACTATAACGGGTTGCTTTTGGTAATTACCATTTCCATCTTTTTTTCCTCTTAATAATTCAAAAATATCAACCAGTTTTTGTCACCTCCATGAGTATTCCATTAATTGCTTGTTCAACAGAATCAAACATTTTTGTTTTTGTATTTTTCAACATATCTTTTGACTTTTCTGATTCTGCTCCCATTAATCTTGCATAAACTGGAAGATCAATCAAATTGTTATCATATGCTTTAACAAATGCGGAAGCAACTATTGTTGTTTTAACAATTCCACCATAAAGATTTACCAATATTGCCTTAACTTTTTTCATTTTACTAATCAAGGTCAAAGATTCATAAACTGATTCCTCAGTTGCACCACCACCAACATCAAGGAAACATGCTGGTTTTCCACCATTATCTGCAAGCATATCAAATGTAGACATTACTAGTCCTGCACCATTTCCAACTACAGCAATATTACCATCTAATTCCACCAACGAAAATCCGCTCTTCTCCGCTTTTTCTTCAAGCTCTGTCTGTTCTCTGTATTTTAGAAGTTCTTCATGTCTGAAATTAGAGTTATCGTCAGTAATCATTTTCCCATCAAGTGCTAACAGGGAACCATCTTTGAGAATGACAAGTGGATTAATTTCCGTCAGCTCAGCTTCCTTTTCAACTGTCAGTTTTGATAATTTTTGTAGTATGTCCACAAAATAAGTTATGGATTTTTTATCAAGACCGATTTCCTTCGCTATCTCTTCTGCAACCTTTTTTGAAACATGACCCAAACCAACTTCTCGTATTATTTGATCCTTAACTGATTCTATTTCAACTCCACCGTCTGCAGAAGAAATTACAGTATAGCATCTTTTGCTTCTATTAAGAAATAGTGAAAGATAGATTTCTTTTTCATATTCGGACATTTTTTCTAGCAAAATCGCCCTAGTTTTTTCACCCTTAATTGTCATACCTAAAACCTGTGGGTATTTTAATTCAAATTCATCTTCATTGTAACACTTTTGAATTCCACCGGCTTTTCCACGTCCTCCTACTGGAACCTGTGCCTTTATCACGAATGGAAATCCAATTTTTTTAGCATCATTTCTTCCCACTTCAATATTAGTAGATGAAACACTATCTGGTACGTTGATACCATATGCCCTGAATAATTCCTTGACTTGGTATTCCAATAATCGCATGAAGATTGTCGTAACTGGAAGTTTATAATCGTAGCAGTAATTTATGTCACTGAATTTTTTCTAAAAGATTTACAGTTTCTATGAACAAATCCTTACTTTTTTTCAAAAGTCTTTCAGGGAATTCTTCTATCGTGAATACGAATTGTTGCTTAAAGGCTGGTACTATCATTCCGCCAGATACAATTAGCTGTTCGATAATGTATTGATTTGTCAGCGTACAAACTACTTCCTCATAAGAGTTATCCTCTTCTTCCAGAGTCTGACGGTATAAAATTATTGGTGTGTTTGTTTTTTTGACTATTCGTGAGCCCTTTTTTAAAAGATCCATCAGATGTTGTACTGACCAGGTATCAAGACTAATTTGCTTGACCATATCTACACTATACATTTTTTGTATTTATGATGATTGTTCGACTAAAAGCTACTTATTCAACAGAAATCTTGATCTTCTGACCATCAATATCATCATTTTTGTATTCTTTGCATGTTTTGGTAAAATTCACTTGTTTGACTCTGACCAAAAAGCCAAGTTCTTCAGTTTTATCTTTCAGCATGGCTAGTGATTCTTGATCCAAGTCCAAAACTGAAGCTGTATTCAAGATGTCAGTTGGGTTATAGCCTCGCTCTTTTCTTAATGCCTGAAGTCTTCTTGCAAGATCCTTGATCAAACCTTTCGCCATCAATTCTTCATTCCTATCAGTAGAAATTATTACGGTTAGGTTATTCCTTTTTGAGAACGCAAAACCCTCCTTAACGTCAAAACCTATTATGAAATCATCAATATCCAGAGGAATCTTATTGCCATCAATGTCAAATGTAAACAAACCATTTTTTGCTAATCTTTGTACTATTTCTTCAGGGTTGGTTTTCCCAAAAATCTCCATCATCTTTTCTAGGCTTTGTTTTGCCTTTGGACCAATCGTCTTTCGCTCAAGTTCCACCTTTGGGACAACCGGTAGATTTGCCTTTTTCATCTCAAGAAACTCTGATATGTTAGCATGATTTTCAAGTTCAATAATTTTGTAACTTTCTACATTCAATTGATTGCGTAATTGTTCTGATAATAATTCTATCTGCTGTTGTTCATCTTTTTCAACACATATCATAGCTTGGTTCAGAGGCCATCTTCTTTTCATCTTTGCTTTCATCCTTGCAGCAGCAGAAATTGACACAATCTCATTCATCAGATCAAATGCATGTTCAATCTTTTCGTTAACTAGTGATTTATCCGGATTTGGCCACGTATCGAGGAGAATTGATTTTTTTGCATCAAATGTTGCAATATACAGGTATTCACTTGTAAATGGTGAAAAAGGATGCAGTAAAATATCCAACTTCTGTAGCGCATCAGCCAGAATTGCATAAATAGCAAGCCTTCTGTCTTTTTTAGTTTCATCATCATTCCAAAGTTCTGGTTTTGTGATTGGAACATAAATTTGACTTAACGAATTAATTAAGAAATCTTCAATGGCTCTTGCTGATTCGTGAAACCTACAGTTTTTATTTAATTTTGTACATGTTTCAATAGTATTTTGAAGTTTTGATAACAACCATATATCAATATGATCAAGCAAGCCCTCGTTTTTTGCCCAGTTAACAGTTGATTTGTTTATGTCAAACTTGTCGTAATCACTATTCTGTTTAAAGTATAGATGAATATGAAATAATGTACTTAGAATTTGGTATGGTCTTGACATTAGTTCCTTTATGCTAAAATTTAGTATTTCAATTGGGCTTGATTTCCACATAAAGTAAAATCTCACAAGATCAACAGGATATTTATTCAGTAGCTCAGATGCATCAATAACATTTCCAGTACTCTTACTCATCTTGTTTCCTTTTTCGTCTAGAACATGTCCTTGGAACAGAAAGGAATTGTAAGGTGGAACCCCTTTATTGTTAAGAATCACATTTTCAATTAAAAGTGTATATGCCCATCCACGCGTCTGATCAATACCCTCTGTGAAAAATGGTGCAGGAATATTTTTTCTATATTCATCATCGCTTAACGAAGCAAAAGGAGCAGCTCCGCTGTTATGCCAAGTGTCTAAAACAAATTCTTCTCGCTGCATTTTTGCACTACATTTTTTACAATTGATAGAAATTCTGTCTATCCATGGCCTGTGTAATTCAAAGTCAGACCCATCAGGCAGATCATCAGATGCCTCTATAATTTCTTTTCTTGAAAATAGTTTTTCTATGTTTTCACATTCTGTGCACTTCCAAATTGGTATCGGACAGCCCCAGAATCTTTCTCTTGAAATACACCAAGGGTGTTTTTCTTTTATGATTTCTAAAAATCTGTTTTTTGGTTGTTCAAAAAAATATTCTACTTTTTCTGCAGCGTGAATTGCTTTTTCATCAAGTCTATCAAGCATGTAAAAATATTCTCTCCTTGCAAGCCAAACAAGTTTGTGCTTAGAACGCCAGCATAATGGGTATTTGTGCTTGATTTTACCAATTTTCACTAAAGCATTTTTTCCTTTTATATCTTGGACAATTTTTTCATCAGCATCGCGTACAAACATCCCAGCATATTTACCCGCCTCTTCTGTGAACTTTACTTCATCATTAATGGGAGAAAATATCTCAACTTTTCGTTTCATTGCAATGTTATAGTCGTCCTCACCATTTGCTGGAGAAAGATGGACAATTCCTGTACCTGTATTCACATCAACAAACTTTTCAGCAATTGTGATGTGATAGTTTTCCTGTTTTGACATTTTTTCTAATCCAGAAATATTATCAAGCAGTGGATGTGTGTATTTTTTATTTTCAAATTCAGAACCTTTTACTATTTTCAATACTTGATAATCGACTATCTTTGCTTCTTTCATGAATTCTTCAAGGCGAATTTTTCCAATGATCCATGTTTCATTGTTGACTGAAACATAAACATATTCTTCATTTGGATTGAATCCAACCATCGCATCAGTTACAAGTGTAAATGGCATAGTAGTCCAGACAATCAAATGGACGTCTTCATCTTGTAGTTTTACCTTGTAATATAATGAAGGATCCTGAATCATCTCATAACCTTGATTCACTTCTGAATGACTAAGCGAAGTTTGGCAACTTGGACAGTATGCAACAACTCTGTATCCTTCAGTAAGGATGCCATTTTCTTCAGCACGTTTTAACAACTGCCATTCTCTTTCGATGTACTCGTCCTTGTATGTCCAGTATGCATTTTCTTGGTTGAATGACATTCCTAATTTTTCATCAACATCTATCCATTTCTTATGGAATTTTGATACAATTTTTTTACATTCAGCAACAAGGTTTTCAATTTGTTCAGGAGTTGTGATTTCACTTTTACCGTTTTTAATACCAAGTTCTTTTTCAGCCTGTAATTCAACCGGAAGGCCTTGTGTATCCCAACCTGCATTGAAAACAACATTTTTTCCACCAAGTGTATTGAACCTATACCACAAGTCCTTGAAGACACGACCCCTAAGGTGCCCCGCATGGGGTTCGCCATTTAGAGTAGGTGGTCCTTCAATGAATGTGATTTTTTCTTGTTTGTTAGGTGATTCATCAATTAATTCCTGTAAATCAAGTTTTGAAAGATAATCTCTAGTTGTTTGTTCGATATATTTTAGATCAAACTCATTTCCGAGTTCCATATATCGCTCTCGAGCATTTATCTCTTATAACAGTACGTGAATTCTCTGACATTAGATGAATGAAAATGTTTGACATTGTATCCCAACAATTGAATGATTCCAGAAAAATTGTTTTTGTAACTGGAGCAGGAATTTCGCAGGAAAGTGGAATTCCCACTTTTAGGGGGAAAGACGGTCATTGGAGAAAACATGATCCTATGAGACTTGCATCAATAGATACATTTTATGATGACCCAAAACTAGTTTGGGAGTGGTATGAGGATAGGAGAAAAAATATCCTAGCGGCAAAACCAAACGAAGGTCATTTTGCAATTTCCAAGATGGAAAAATTCAGGGATGTGGTTGTGTTGACACAGAATATTGATGGTTTGCACCAGCGCTCCGGCAGCACAAATGTTTTGGAACTACATGGTAGTATAATTCGGATCAAGTGTACAGTTTGTAATTTTAGTGATAATATTACCAAGAATTTTGAATCACTCCCGCCTAAGTGTGAGTGTGGTAATATGTTAAGACCTGACGTTGTTTGGTTTGGTGAAGCACTGTCACAAGATATTTGGAAAAACGCAATAAAAGAGGCCAGTACATGTGATATAATGATTATTGCTGGAACGTCTCTTGTTGTTTCACCTGCAAACACATTGCCAATATATGCAAAAGAAAACGGTGCAACTTTGATTGAGGTAAACCCTGAAAAAACTGTTATGTCAAACGAGATGGATCTATCAATACAGGCAACTTCTGCAAATGCACTGCCAAAAATACTCTCTATTTTAACAAATGAATAATTTAACTTTGGAATATATACTTCATAATCAAGTTTCAAATATTGGTTAATGTTCTTGTCGTTGGCTCAGGAGGAAGGGAACACGCTATTGGCTGGAAACTTGGTCAAAGTGATTATGTTGACAGGGTTTTTCATGCTCCAGGAAATGGCGGTACATTAAACAATGAATCAATCTCTGTAGATAATTTAGAAGCGTTAGCCACATTTGCTTCTGAGAATGGTTGTTTTACCATCGTTGGATCTGAGGCACCTCTTGCCGCGGGCATTGTTGATGTGTTTAATGAAAACGGTTTGAAGATATTTGGACCAACAAAAATGGCTGCACAATTAGAGTCAAGTAAGATTTGGGCAAAGGAGTTTATGAAGCGGAATAATATTCCTACTGCGGCGTTTGAGGTGTTTGATGATGCGTCAAAGGCAAAAGAATACGTTAACAAAATTGAACATAATGTTGTCATAAAAGCTGATGGTCTAGCAGCTGGAAAAGGTGTAATCGTCTGTAGCAGCAAAAATGAAGCTGAAGATGCTATTGATATGATGTTAGTGAATAAGAAATTTGGAGATGCTGGACGTAATATCATAATTGAAGACAGAATTGATGGTGTAGAAGCATCATACATCGCATTGTCTGACGGTAAAATAGCAATTCCAATGGCGACAAGCCAAGATCATAAGAGAATATATGATGATGATAAGGGTCCTAATACAGGTGGAATGGGTGCTTATTCACCAACACCAGTTATAGATGAAATTCTTTCTGGAGAAATTCAGAAGAAAATCATTGATAAAACAATTTTAGCTTTAAGAAATGAAGGAATTACGTTCAAAGGATTTCTTTATGCTGGAATAATGCTAAAGGATGGAGAACCATATGTTCTTGAATATAATGTTAGAATGGGTGACCCTGAGTGCCAACCAATCCTAATGCGAATGGATTCAGATCTTTTTCAATACTTAAACGCAAGTGTTGAGGGCACTTTGGAAAATATATCTTCAATTTCATGGAAAAGTAAATCTGCGGTTTGTGTTGTTTTAGCATCAAAAGGTTATCCTAATTCATACCCAAAAGATGAGGAAATATTTGGACTAGAGGAAGTGTTTGCTGATGCGTATGTATTTCATGCTGGCACTAAAGTAAAAAATGAAAAAATCCTGACAAGCGGTGGTCGTGTTTTAGGTGTTACCGCCTTGGGCAATACTCTAGATTTAGCAATTAAAAACGCATACAGTGTCACTGAAAAAATTTCCTGGAAGAACAAATACTCTAGAATGGATATCGGAAAAAAAGGTCTAACTTACCTATAGATTCTAGTATACTTGTACTTGTTCTAACTATGATATTTTGATAATTTCATCTTCCGTAATTATCAAATCAATTTTGATATCATAGGATTCGCTAGGTATGGATTTTACAATTTGTTTTGAATAAGTTAGTGATATTTTTACTGCATCAGTAAAAGAGAGAAATTTGTCGTAGTAACCACTTCCATACCCTAATCTATCTCCTGATTTTGAAATTCCCACAGTAGGCACTAATATACAGTCAATTTTTTCCGCCTTTTTACAACTATCTTTTGGTTCCATTATATCGAATCTGCCTTTTTCTAATTTTTCAAGATTAGGAATACTATAAAATTCTAAATTGTTGTCTACAATCTTAGGAAGAAGCATATTCTTGCCTCGCTCTAATATATCTAGCATAATATTATTGGTATCAACTTCACTGCCAATAGGAAAATAACAAGCAATGTTTTGTGAATTAATATACGAGTCAACTCGCTTGAGTTTTTGGTATATTTTTTTGCTTGATATATTTCTTAATTCAGCTGATGTGGCATCTCGTTTTTCAAGAAGATGCTTTCTAAGTGCAGCCTTTTGAACACTAACCGACAATTTCCTTATTTAGTGATGCTGCAGTTACAGTATTTTTTAATAACATAGCAACTGTCATAGGTCCCACCCCACCTGGAACGGGTGTAACCCACGATGCCTTTTGAATAATATCATCATAATCCGTGTCACCAATCAATTTGCCTTCATGCCTTGAAATCGCAACGTCAATCACTATCGCATCTTGTTTTATCATATCAGAAGTTAGTTTGAATTTTGTTCGATCACCTACCGCTGTTATAATTATGTCTGCATTTTGGCAAAGATCTTTAAGGTTTTTAGTTTTTGAATGACAAGTAACGACAGTAGCATTGTTTTGCAGTAGTAAATGGTATAGTGGCTTTCCTATCAAGTTACTTCTATTAATCATAACCACACTTTTGCCTTCAAGATTAATCTTGTAGTAATAAAACATCTCCATTATTCCAGAAGGTGTGCACGCCTTTAGGATAGATTTTCCCATGGATAATAATCCAATATTTTGAGGGGTTAATCCATCAACATCTTTTATAGGTGATATATTAGAAACAGTAACAAATTCATCTAAGTGATTTGGCAATGGTAACTGAACAAGGATACCGTGAACTTCTTTATCCCAGTTTAGTTTATCAATTATTTCATTAAGATGTTTTTGAGTAGTTTCGGTTGGTAACTTATGATCCTTTGTTTTAATCCCAATTTTTTCACACGCCTTATGTTTATTTTTTACATAAGTTGCAGAAGCTGGATCATCGCCTACTAAGACTGTGGCAAGACATGGCTCCACTCCTTCTGATTTTAGTTTTTCAACAGCATTCTTCAAAATATCTTTAACTGCATTTGATACTTCAACACCGTCTATTTTTTGTCCTATCATAATTATAATTTATCGTCTAACTATTTAGTTCTAGTCAATCTTTTTCATATAATTTTCAATCATTTTTGGTGTTTTGTGACTAAAGTGATTAAACAACTTTTCATAATATAAAATATATCGAATAGTATACCAATGGTATGGACAGATAAGCAAGGGATCGAAGACGCTTTAGAAGTAATTGAAGAGGGGTTGTATTATCTTCCACGAGCAAGAACAGAATATCAATCGTATTATCCTTCACCCCAAGTTTTTGATGTGATGACTAAGTGGATAGGTATTTTGGAATACATAAAAGCTGGTTTATCTGGAACTGCAAAACTACGAATTGAAGATAATAAGGTTAAGAAAGTAGAACTTAGTTCGAAAAAATGGTTCTTGGAGAAAGAAATAATTCCAAACGATAAGGAAAAAATCGAAGACGCTTTACAAGTATGTGAATACTTTATTTCCGGTCTTCAACAGAACTTAACAGAATGGAAAACTACTTTGGAAGGCATCCATTTTGATCCGGAGGTAATGAAATTGCAGGAGCAATGCCGAAATTCAATGGAAAAAATAAAATATCGACTTTTGGGGCAAAGGACTAGAACTATTTAGTTCTAGTCAATTTTTTTCATATAATTTTGACTTATTTTATCTGTTTTCCAGAATAGACCCAGCTCGCTCTACTTCTCATGCAGAAAATGCAGTTTCGTGGGGTTTTGATAATACAGATTTTGATTTAGCAACCGTAATTCATTTAGAGCCTTTGAATTTTATTGGAAGAACAACGGATTGAACCCCAAATTTTGACTTGAATCTATCTACATACTCGTTTATGTTTTGTGTCATTGGTTCTTCTTCATTCTCTTCTTGTTCTTCCGTGATATCAGCAATCACTACACCCAAGAAATCATACTCTTCTAGGTACTCTTCAAGTTGAGCTGTCAAATTTCTAAGATATATTCTATCTATTGGAACTTTAAGCTCAAGTGCAAATTTATCATCAATGACAATATCTACCCTATCGCCGTTTTGTAAAACCACTTCTCTATCTATCTTCTTATCTGGAAATTTTGCTTTGAGGAAAACAGTTAGCTGTGATTGAAATTTATCTTCCTTATCTTTACCTGTTATGCGTTCAGGTTCAAAATCAGATTGTATTATGCTAAGAATAGTTGAAAATTCTTTCTTATCTTCCTTTGCGTCAGATTTAACACCAAAATAATTTCTTGGAACTATCCTTTTTTTAAGTGAAAAATCATTGATTTGGTCTTGTTCTATTACACCACTCATTAGTTTTCTCCAGATAAATTCAACGTAGAGTGTACGATCATGTTTCTCACCTTTATCTTGGAATTTATGCGTGAATTTTTTACCGTATGTAATTGCTTTACCTACCTTTCCTTGCTCATCTTCATCGTCAAATTCTTCATCTTCCTCATCTGTGATTAATTCATCAGCTGGAGAACTACCGATATATTCTAAACAAAAATCCTTTAGATGTTTTACCGTAAATTTATTCAAAAGTTTGTTAATCTTTGTTCGTTCTTTTCGTAATTCTTCCTTTCTTCTTTCTCTTTCATACTCATTTTCCTTTCTTCTATCATTCCAGTCTCTGATAGAATCTAGTATTCCCATTTTATAGAAGAACATTTGCTAGAATAATAAATTTCGTTTTTGGGTGTTTTATGACTAAAGTGATTAAACGACTTTTCATAATGCTTGTTTGAAATCATCTTTCTTTTTTTGTTCTAAGTATGAATCCCAAAACGGCTTTAGTGTTTCTGTTATATCGCTAATCAGTTCTTTTGTGTTATTTCTGCCACGTTTTTCACGCATGTCTAAACGCCATTTAGTCCTTTTAGTCGTGGTTTTCCCAAATCTTTTTTCACAAAACCTTGTAGTCGTTTTTCTTAACCTACCATGCTTCATTCTGCATTTTATAATTGCCTGTTCACACGCTATTTCATCCCCAATATACTCATCATTTTGCCTGTTTGTACTATCATTTTCTTCATTTATCTCAAAATTGTCTTCAGAATATCCTAAAAATGTACTCAAAATATCCTTAATTATTTTCATGACTGTATTAGGGTAATCTATAATGTATTATTATTATTATGTAATACACATGTATTACATACATACATACGCCTTACATCAAAATGTTTTTCCTAATC
>JOTC01000007.1 GCA_000746705.1 Marine Group I thaumarchaeote SCGC AAA799-O18
AAAATACACATGGATTTCAGACTGTTTTACAACGTTGCGTAAGCTATTATCGGAATACCCACTCAACAGCAACTTTGGAGGGTCTTGGTGCTAGGGTAATCAATTGCCTAAACACTGGACTTCTTGCAGGAAACAAACTTTTCACACATATGCTATTACAGAAAGCTGGTGTTCCTACACCCGACGCAACAATTGCCTTTTCGAAGGAATCTGCTATCGAATCTCTTGAAAAAAATGGTTATCCAAAGATTATCAAACCAACTGTTGGTAGTTGGGGTAGAATGGTGTCAAAACTAAATGACAGGGATTCAGCTGAAGGTGTTATTGAATCAAGAGAATCTATGCATCCGATACACCAGATGTATTTCTTGGAAGAGTTTGTACAAAGACCGCCAAGAGACATACGTGCTATAGTAATAGGTGATAAGGTTGCTGCAGCAATTTATAGAAATACTGATGGCACTAATTGGAAAACAAATACTCACTTGGGTGGCTCGGCGGAAACATGTGAAGTTTCAAACGAGTTGGAAGATATTTGTATAAAAGCTAAAAATACAGTTCAAGGAGAGATTGTGGGTGTTGATCTAATGGAAAGTAGTGAAAAAGGACTAGTAGTTCATGAGATTAACAATACAACTGAGTTTCGAAACGTTGTAAGAGTAACGGGTGTTGATATTCCAGCTCAAATGCTAGATTACGTAAAGAGTTTGGTGGATTAAAAATGGAATCGCATTTCACTGTTACAACAAGATTTGCAGTAAAGACTTTAGAGAAAGCATTGAAAATTTATACACCGTCACTTCGTGAAAAAGGTCTAGCTGAATTTATTGCAGACAAATGTGATGATCTAGGGTTTAATGACATACATACGGACGAAGTAGGGAATATTATCGCTACAAAAGGCTCTGGCTCACCTAGAATTCTTTTGTGTGGGCATATGGATACAGTACCTGGAAGAATTAGAGTTAGAAAAGAAGGTGATTTTCTATTTGGGAGGGGTTCATCTGATGCAAAAGGTCCTCTTATTGCCATGTTATTTGCTGCTGCAAGTGTACAAGAAAAAAATGGTACGGTTATGTTTGTTGGAGCTGTTGACGAAGAAGGAAATGCTACGGGGATTAAGAGCTTGGTTAAAGATAAGCCTAAGGTAGATTATGCAATTTTTGGTGAACCAAGTGGTGTAAGAAATATTACTATTGGATACAAGGGACGGATCGCTATTAATCTAAAAATTAATGTCGGAGATAGTGCTCATGCCAGTGCTCCTTGGCTTGCTAAAAATGCGATTGAAGAGTCCTCACTATTTACTAATGAAATTAAAAAATCCTTAGAATCTGAACAGAGTGATAGAAAGAAAGGAATGCAATTAACTGCTACTATAACAGAGATAAAAGGAGGCTTAAGTCATAATGTTACTCCTAGGGAATGTGATTCAACGATAGATATCAGAGTACCTGTAGATATGAATTGCAAGATGGTAGAGGAAAAAATTTCTCAGGCAGTTAATGATATTGCTAAAAAACGAAGTGTTGAAGCATTTTATTCTATTATAGATGAAACAGAACCTTTTGAGGCAGAGCATAATTCTTCACTTGTAAGGGCACTGACTCTAGGTGTATTAGATATAGAGAAGGCTAGACCCATGTTGATAAGAAAAACGGGAACTGGTGACATGAACGTAATAGGAAATCAGTTAAAAATCCCAGTTGTAACTTTTGGTCCTGGTGATCCACACGCTGCACACACAATCGATGAAAAAATTTCAATAGATGAATACCTGCGTGGAATAGACGTACTAAAAAGAACCATACAGCATTTAAAGAGATTACACGATAAAACCAAGTAATGTTATGGTTTGTTGGGCTGGGCGTATCTGGACGGGACGCGATTACAAAAGAAGTTGAAAAAATTATTCAAGAAGCGGATTTAGTATATCTAGAATCATTTACCAGTCCAATTTACAAAGAGCATGTGGAAGAGATCAAAAATTTGGTAAAAGGGAATTTCAAAATTGCAAAAAGATGGTTGGTGGAAGATGGCCAAGAAATTCTCAAAGTAGCCAAAAACTCTACTGTGATCTTATTATCTTATGGGGATCCATACATTGCTACAACTCACATTGAACTTAGAACTAGAGCAAAATTAGAAAATATAGAAACAAAAACTGTACATTCTACTTCTGTAATAACTGCAATGATAGGAGAAACAGGCTTACAATTCTACAAGGTTGGAAGAATCGTAACTATAATGAGTGAAAAAAAATACATAACAACACCATATAGAATCATTTTCAGGAATTTGATAGAGGGACTTCACTCAGTAATATTATTAGAATATAATCAGGATGAAAGTTTTTTTCTTGATCCCAAGAACGCCATCTTGAGTTTGTTAGATGCTGAAAAGGAGCAAAAACGAAACGTTGTAAATGAGAATACATTTGCAGTTGTTGTCTCCAGGATTGGATTTAAAACGCAAAAAATTACTTCTGGAAAATTTACTAATCTGCTTAAAATTGATTTTGGAGAACCGCCGCATAGTATAATCATTACAGGAAAATTACATTTTACAGAATCAGATGCTGTCAATGCGTTAACAGAATGTTTAGATAAACCATTAGATAATTCAAATGAGATTAAGAGTACTTCAACCCAGATGATTGAAAAGTATGTTCCAATGGTTAGGAAAGCGCTAGAAGAAATTAAGCCGTTATACAATGATTCAAATGAATTTCAAGAGGTCTTTCAAAATGCAGAACTTTATATTAACGATGCTGAAAACTTCCTAAAGCAAGGAAATGATGAGAATGCAGTTCTAAGTATTGGCTACGCAGATGGTCTGGTGGATGCGTTAAGAATAGCAAAAGGTATAGAACCAAAAATGTAGACTAACGATGCGTTAAAAAGTGAAGAAACTATGAGGAATTACCATTGGATTTAGAAATGTCATCATCAAAAAAAATTGTACTAGCTGGAGGAGTTTTTGATATAATACACCCAGGACATATACATACGCTAAAAGCAGCAAAAGCTTTAGGTGACATCTTAGTGGTAGCAATTGCTACTGACAAAACTGCTCAAAAGATGAAAAAGAGACCACCGTTACATAATCAAGAATTAAGGTGTGAACTAGTGGACAGTTTGTCAATGGTTGATACAGCTGTTATCGGTCATGAAGATGATATTTTTGAAACAGTGAAGCAAGTAAAACCTGATGTTATTGTACTTGGATATGACCAAACTCATCAGGAGAAATTCATTTCTGATGGATGTAAACGGATCAACCTGGATGTAAAAATAGTCAGATTGGAATCTCCAGTTCCCAAACTATCAAGCTCAAATATCGAAAAAAAATATGGCGAAAATATACATGATATTTAGTTCACTATTAGGTATGAGTTAAAATTTTAATCTTAACTTTAGAACCAGTTTTTATCCCAGCAATTTTACGTAAGTTGTTTTTTGATATTAATTCTATTACTGAATTGCCATGATGTGTTCTTTCAAGACGGATTAATTCACAATTGATTGAATTATTTAGTTTTGCATGATAACATTTTACCCAACCGTATGTTCTTTTCCCATCAGAAAATGGGTCTATACTAATACCTTCAAGATTAACAAGTTGTTGAACAGCCTGTAAATCATATTGCTGATTTAATTTAATGTTTAGTGTACCTGGGAAAGGAATGTAACCAATTTTTGATTTAAATTGCCTAGTATAACCTTTCAATGACATGTAGTAAGACCCCTCACCAAGTCCAGAAACCACTGAGCCCCTTAATTCTATATTAGAAGGAGATGAATCTAAACTATAACCCAAAACTGAATGAAGTTTAAGAAGCTCCGAGTAACCCTTGTGGGTAATTTTAACAGAAATTTTTCTACCTTTCATTAATCTTTCAATCAAACCATTGTTTTCTAGATCCAAAATGTATGTCGATGCAGCTTGTTGGGATTTTTTTATGATTTTTCCAAGAGATGAGGTGGTAACTTGAACAAAGTTATATCTCGCACCTTTAGATAATAACTGTGTCAAAATGAGAATGTGTTGGATTTTAAGATCTGGCATTAAGAATTATGTAACGCCTAGTTCCGTAAATGTTTTTAGTGCAATACCATCATGTTTTGATAATTTTGCAATTCTGTGACCGATTACACATTCAATACCAGCTTGCTTAGCACCATCTAGCAGTCTCTGTGTTATTATTCCATCCAAAACTAAATACTTAGTTCCTGTCTGTGTGGATAATTTATCTACCAGCTCACTTATGGGTATCTTGAATAATTGCTCATTATTAGAATCGAGCCCTACAGCTTCAAGCGTTTCATTCAGATCTGGATATACTTTGTCAACAACTATTGCTAATGGTTTATCTGCTTCATTTACTTCTACAGGTTCCATAGTTTCTTTTTTCATATCATCTGCAGTATCTTTTAGAATATCTGCAACACGTTGCGGAGTAAGCTCTTCTACTTCAACACCAGAATCCGCACGAAGTTCAACATCAATAGTAACTATAGATTTCAGCTCTTTGAGAATAAATCCACCAGCTCTATCACCATCCAAAAACGCCACCACTTTCTTTTTAGCTGCGCAAAAATCCTTGATGGATTCATCTATCTTTGCCCCTTCGATAGCTAAAGCATTATCATAACCTGCTCTCAATAAATTCAAGATATCGGCTCTACCCTCAACAAGGATTATCCATGGTGAATCAAAAATTCCAGTACTGCATGAAAGTTTATTCGGTCCATATGTAGTGATTTTTCCTGAAAATCCTTCATGAACATCTTTTAGCATAGTATCACCCTCACTAACAGATTTAGTAGACCATTTTTGCTTGATCTCCTTTGCTCTTTTAACAATATCCTCCTTTTTTGATGCCCTAACATCATCAATTCCTTCAAGTTTAAACTTACAATCAAATGGACCAACTTTATCAATACTTTCTATTGCTGCTGCAATCAGTGCACATGTATCAATATCAGTACTCATTGGAAGAAGTACATTACCATCAGTAGTATTTTCAGAAGTATGAATATCTACTTCGATTCGACCGACTTTAGAAGCACGCTGAAGCTCATTTAGGTTCATCTCAGGGCCTAAGAGACCCTCAGTTTGTCCGAAAACAGCTCCTATGATGTCTGCGCGTTCAACAAGCCCATCGACTTCAAATGATAATTTAACGTGATATTTGACGAAACCTGTGTATGGCAAATTATTCTCATCTCCTTAGTATTCAATAAGCTCAAGTTTAAAATCGTAGTTATAAGTGCTTGTGGCAAAAAATTTGTTTTCAGTAATAAAATAAAATAGAAATTGAGAAAAATGATTATTCAGTAGTAAATGATGAACCGCATGAACAACTTTTTGTTACATTTGGATTATTGATTTTGAATCCAGAGCCCATCAGACTTTCAATATAGTCAACGTTTGCACCCTTTAGGTGATCTTGACTCATTGAATCAACTAATACTTTGACACCATTTTCCTCAATAGTTAGATCATCTTCTTCTGCTGCTTTCTCGAAACCCATTCCGTAAGAAAGTCCAGAACACCCACCGCCTTGAACATAAATTCTAAGAAATTCTGGCTTTTCTTTTTCTTCAGCCATGAACTCATTGATTTTCTCAGCAGCTTTTGCAGTGATAGTAATCAATTTTCCTGATTGTGTTTGAGGTTGTGGTGACTCGACAACTACCTCTTGAGGTTTTGAGGATTCATGAGATTCTCCATGAGATTCCCCGCATCCGCATGAATGATCAGCGGATGTTTCGTGACTTTGTTCTGTAGTCATATATTCAACTTTCTCCAGTTCAAATTATAATAACCTTTTCCTACAAAGTATCCAGTAAATGATTGAAATTGGTTAGGTAAAGCTATTTTTTAGATTTGTTTACGAAATCTGACATTCTTTTTTCTCGTTCTGGATCTGAGAAACAGTTACGCCATGCAAGTAGTTCTACACCCAAGCCTGTATCAAGATCTGCATTTCGTCCTTTGTTGATAGCAGTCTTTGACATATGTACAGCGAGAGCAGCATTTGCAGCAATTGTTTCTGCCATCTTTGTAGCTTCATCCATTAAAGAAGATTGTTCGAAAACATGGTTAACAAGACCAATCTCTTTAGCAGCAATTGCGTTGATAGGTTTTCCAGTGAAGACAAGTTCTTTTGCTTTAGCAATGCCTACTATTCTCATCAGCCTTTGTGTTCCGCCCCAACCAGGTGGAATTCCAATCGTCACTTCTGGTTGACCAATTTTTGCATTATCAGATGCAATTCTAATATCACAAGACATTGCAAGCTCACAACCACCACCCAGTGCGTAGCCGTTAATAGCTGCGATAGTTGGTTTCGTTACATTTTCAACAGTAGCTGTAAGTTCTTGACCTAATTTTGCATAACGCTCAGATTCTTCTGGAGATATTTTTGACATGTATTCAATATCAGCACCGGCAGAAAATGCCTTATCGCCTTCCCCAGTTAAGATAATGACTTTAACATTATCATCTTTCTCTAATTGTTGAAAAGTAGTAATTATCTCCTTGGCTACATCAATATTCATAGCATTTAGTTTTTGAGGACGATTGATCTTAACTGTACATATTCCTTCATTGTTTGAAATTGTAAGATTCGACATGTAGAAATTCTCTCCGTGACAGAATTAAATGTTATCCAGAACCTCTGACATATCCCCATTGTGTTAATGCAGATGCAGCGGCTACCCATGTTCGTAAGTCATCATAAACTGGTATGCCTTTTTTTTCAACCAATTTAGACATTTTTTCTGTGTATGGACCACCATTGGCTCCAACCAACAATGGTTTTGCTCTTTTTTTAGAAAAGTTAGAAAGGTAATCAACAATTGTCTCTTCAAGTGGGTCATCTTGGAAAACAAACCATGGCATAGCGATATCAATATTTTTTTCATCATAAAATTGTTGAATGACAAATCTATAGTCATCTGCAGTTGCACCTCCGCCTACATCAGCTGGATTACCACTATGAATAGGAACAGCAGGTGGAAAACGATCCTTCATTTTTTTGAGAAATTGTGGTGACAACTTTCCTATCGTAAGACCTAATCTTTCTAAATGATCAATTCCGCCAATCATAGGACCAGCACCATTACTACACATAGCAACCTTGTTACCCTTTGCATATGGCTGCCAGGCCAAAGCTTTTGCAACTCCGACAAGTTCTTGATAACTATCTACAGAAATAATTCCAGCCTGCTTAAATGCGCCCATGATAATAGCATTTGAACCACCTAGAGAGCCTGTATGAGATGCAGCTTGTTTCGCACCAGCGGCACTTCGTCCACTTTTCCATATCACTATAGGTTTCTTTTTTTCTTTCATGACTTGCTTTGCAGCTTTGATAAACTTTCTACCATCACCAAATCCTTCGACATAAAGACAAATGACTTTAGTTTGAGGATCACTTCCCGCATATGAAATCATGTCTGCCTCATCAACATCTGACCTGTTTCCATAACTAATCATCTTTGAAAGACCAAAAGAATCAGCACTTTCCAACATACTAATTCCCATTGTTCCACTTTGAGAGAAGAATGAAACATTGCCAAGTCTTGCGCGAACCATTCTTGCTTGACCTTGAAATGCACAATCAAGACGATTTGCAGCATTAAACATTCCAATACAATTTGGACCGATAACTCGTATCTTATGCTTTAATGACAGACGTTTTACTTCAGCTTCCATTACAGCTCTGTCGCCACCAAGCTCTTTACCTCCACCTGAAACGATTACAACATTATGAATTCCTTTCTTTGCGCACGTCTTCATAACAGGACCACAATGCGCAAGATCAATACAAACAACAACCAGATCAACCTTTGCCTTGATTGATTCTAATGTTGGGAAACATTTGATTCCAAGAATTTTCTTTTGCTTAGGATTAATTGGATATACTTTGCCTTTGTAATCTTGTTTCCCAAGTGCATCTAATACAGAATTACCAATCTTTCCTGGTGTTGCAGATGCACCAATTAATGCAACAGATTTTGGAGTAAAGAATTTCTCCATTGATGTTATATTTGGTTTCGCGCGTGAGATTGAATTCTTTTTAATTTCTTTGTTAAGAATGATTTTTGCATCTACTACATTGTATGATTTTGGATAGACCACAATAGGATTGAAGTCTATACTGTTAATGTAATCCGCATTATCAACCCCAATCTTTCCAATTTGAACAAGTGCCTTTGCAAACATATTCAAGTCTATAGGCTTGCTTCCACGAAATCCTTTTAGAATTTTAGAGCCCTTGAGTTCGTTCAGCATTGATTTTGCGTCTGATGTAGTGATTGGTAGCATTCTAAAAGCAACGTCCTTGAAAATTTCAGTAAGAACACCACCTAGTCCAACCATAATCACAGGACCAAACTGTGGATCATTTTGTATTCCAACGATTAACTCAACTCCTTTTGGAACCATTTTCTCAAGTAGAATTCCTTTTACGTTAACACCTTTCTTTTTGGAAAGTCGTCCATACATATCATTAAACGTCTTTTTTACATCAGCAGTATCATTTACGCCAACCTTAACGCCACCAACATCAGTTTTATGAAGTATTTGCGGTGAAACAACTTTCATTACTAGAGGAAATCCAAGTCTTTTTGCATCTCTGATTGCTTGATTGGCAGATGTTACTAATGAAAATCCTGGTACTGAAACTTTATATTTTTTTAAAATTGATTTGGCAGCCTCTTCTGTAATGATTTTATGATCAGTCTTTATTGTATCGTCAAAAATTTTTGTAATAATATTCATAGTAGATCGATCAAAAAATTTCTTGATATATTAAACTTTGGTCATATGGAAAATTCATTTTTAAAATTCTTGTAAAAAATACTTATGTTTTGTTTTAATACGGAAAAATTTTTTTCGATATCATTGAGAATTTTCTCCTTCTCGTTCTGGGAGATACTATGTGTACTAACAAGCCATGAATTAATCATTGATTCATCTGCTTCCAAATGAAATTGTAGTCCAACTGCGGTTCCAATTTTAAATGCTTGGTTTGGATAATCGCTCGAATGTACTAATCTAACCGCATTTTGTGGAAGGGTAAAAGTTTCCTCATGCCAATGAAATGCTGTAAATGGACTCTTAAATCCAGTAAAAAGATCTGATATACTTTTGTCCTCAAGTCTTAAATCGTCGAAAAAACCAATTTCCTTTTTTGTACCATGATATACGCTGGCACCAAAAGCCTTTGCAATTAACTGGGAACCAAGACATATGCCAAGTACTGGTATACTACTACGCACATAGTTTTGTATCAAATCCATTTCATTGGAAAGATATCCAAGATCATCATTTACACTTTCAGGTGCACCTAAAATAATTAATAATGAATATCTTTTAGAAGGAATTTTTTCTTGTTTTGCCTGAATAGTTTCTATTACATAACCATCAGACTCTAGGAGTTGCCGAAAAAGCCCTAGTCCCTCTGATCTTGCGTTCTGAATTACTAATACATTATTCATATTGCAAATTTTTTAAATTTCATTATATGTTAGTTGTTAATATCTAATGGAATTTTCAGAGAAAGAAATTGATGATATAAAAAAATTCATAAAACATCTCAATTCTAAAAAGGAAAGCGTAGTCATAGTAGAAGGAAAACGTGATTCCAACGCACTAAAAAAATTGGGTTTTTCAGGAAAAATTCTAGAATTTCATAGTTTCAAGGGGATAGTAAAATTTTCTGATTCTGTTGCGAAATACAAAAACATCATTCTGCTTTTAGACGGTGATAGGAAAGGTAGATACTTGACAAAAAGGATTATCGATCTACTAGAACATAGAACTAAAATTGATCTTTCATTTAAGAAAAAATTAATTTCAATTACAAAAGGCAAAATACGGTTTATCGAACAGTTGATTTGTTACAAACCTATACAGTTTAAAATTTAAGGCCAAATGCCTTTATGATTAAATGCTTCTAGCACACGTTCTACAGCCAATACCATAGCAGCTCTCCTATTGTCAATGTTATGTTTTTTCGAAAGTTCATGCATATCACTCAAGCCTTTGACAATTTTAGCTTCCATCTTACTTGCAACTTCGTCGAATGTCCAATAATAGCCCATGTTGTTTTGCACCCACTCCAGATAAGATATACAAACACCACCGGAATTTGCTAAGATGTCCGGTATAACAAAAATTCCTTTCTTGTGAAGAACCGGATCAGCTTCAGGTAAAGTAGGACCGTTTGCAGCTTCACCAATAATCTTACATTTTAATTTCTCTGCAATTTCAGCAGTGATTTGGTTTTCAAGTGCACCAGGAACCAATACTTCGCATTCCGTTGTCAGCAACTCTTCTGTTGAAATTTCTTTGCTGCCTGGATAACCAACCACTGATCCTTCCTTTTGTTTCCAATCAATTAATTCCTGAACTTTGAATCCATCAGGAACTAGAATTGAACCTTTCGAATCACTTGCTGCAATACATTTTGCGCCCATTTTTTCTAGATATTCACCAGAAAAGGTTGACGCATTTCCAAATCCTTGCAGTACAACCTTAGCTCCTTTAAGTTCAACATTCAAAATTTTTGCTGCCTCTCTTATACAATAAGCATTACCTAAACCTGTAGCAACATTTCGTGCAAGAGAACCACCCACAGGAATTGGTTTTCCAGTAATAGTTCCTGGAGAATAATTATTTCCACTCATTTTGGTAAATGTATCCATAATCTGTGTCATCTCTTTTCCAGTTGTATAAACATCTGGAGCAGGAATATCTTTTTGTGGACCAATCACTTCAGCAATTCTAGATGCAAACTGCCGCGTTAATCTTTCAAGCTCACCATCACTAAGTTTTTCTTTTTTAGGGTTTACAAAAATTCCTCCCTTACCACCACCTAGTGGAACGTCAACAACTGCACACTTCCATGTCATCCAAGAAGAAAGAGCCATCACTTCTCGTTCCATGTATTTAACACCACCTTCTGGGTCAAAGTATCTTATACCGCCTTTGTACGGACCTCTATCATTGTTATGCTGACATCTAAATCCTGTAAATACTCTAATTGAGCCGTTATCCATTTTTACCGGAACTTTGAGCCGAAGAAACCTATTTGGCATGATCAAATAATCTCTTATGCCTTGATCAGTTATTCCTAAAACATCACATGCATCATTAACTTGTTTTGATGCATTTTCAAATGGATCCGGTTGAGTCAAGATGGATCAGATCTAATTGTAAATTATATTTAAATGTCTCTGGAAAATTGAATATTTTAATCCAAGATATTGTTTGTAAAAAAATTTAATTGATTAATTCTATGGAATATACTATAGGATTACCTTTTTGTGAGGAAAACAGGCTAGTTAACATTACAGAGAAACCGTATTTTTTCTTACGAAGTTTAGTTGCTTTTTCTGCCTCCTCATCTGTAACTTTTTTTGCTATACCTTTCATCCATTCACTTTTAGGTTTGCCTTTAAATGAGCAAGTAGCAATCTGAATATTTTGATTATTTTTAAGTCTCTTTACTTTGCCGGTATTTTCTCTAGTAATTACATAGATTACATCGTTATCAATTACAAACCAAACTGGAGTTCTAACAGGAGTACCATCCTTTTTGTATGTTTCAAGATTGATATATTTTTGAGCAAATAACTGTGATATCTTGCTTCCCATATTTTATCTGAACAAAATCTATATTTTAATTCATTTATACACAGGATCGAATAAAAATTAAAGTCTAAATAATAACTAACCCTTAAATTAACTAGTAATCAAATCGTCATATTATGATGGCATCACGCGGTTACGATATGACTCCTACAATGTATTCTCCTGATGGTCGAATTTATCAAGTTGAATATGCTATTGAGACAGTAAAAAGAGGTACACTCGCAATTGGAATACAAGCTAGTGATGGTGTTGTAATTGCTGTTGAAGAAAAATCACGAGATCTTCAGGTTGAAGAATTAACACAAAAAATATTTCAAGTAGACGACCATATTGGGGTGGCTGCCGCTGGTTATATCCCTGATGCACGTGTTCAAGTAGATAATGCACGGTTTTTTGCACAAAGTAACAAACTGACTTATGATGAGCCTGTTGATGTAGAAACAGTTGCAAAACATTTAGCGGATCAATCACACCAATTTACACAATATTCTGGAGTACGTCCATTCGGTGTTGCATTAATTATTGGAGGAATAGATAAAAAAGGTGCCAGAATCTTCGTGACTGATCCAAGTGGTACATTTGTTGCATATTCTGCGGTTGCAATAGGTGCTAATTCAGATGAGGTTTCTGACTTTTTGGAAAAGAATTACAAAAACGATTTAACAATTGATGGAGCTATTTTATTGGCAATTTCTGCGATAAACCTGAAGAGTGATGAAAAAGGCGTAAAACACATCAAAATGTCAACGATTAGATCAGATACAAAACTCTTAGAGCGTGTACCTCTTAGTGAACTCGAAAAACATGTACATGCAACAGAAACCAAACCCGCAAAAAAAGAATAAAGTACAGATTATAATATCAAAAATAATAGTTTCCCTATGGGTTTAGGTAGTTATTGGGGTGAAGTGCTTGATGTTCTACAGGAAATTATTCCTGTCTACGATAAGGTCAATTCGTATATTTCATTTGGAAAGGATTCTGAACATCGTAAACGGGCTATTAACGGCAGGATAAAAAAGGGTGATAAAATACTGGATGCGGGTTCAGGATTTGGAAACATGTCAAAAACTGCTTTAGATCTTGTAAATGGAGATGCCCATATTGTGCTATACGATCCTCTTTTGCAGATGATAAAAAATAATGATAGACTTTTTCAAGAAAAACCGGAAGCAATCTGTGGGGTGTTTGAGCACGTACCGTTTAAGAGTAAACAGTTTGATGTTGTTCTTTCTGGATATTCTTTACGTGATGCAATCAGTCTACTTAAAGCCATTTCAGAGATTCATCGAGTATTGAAAAAAGGTGGCAAATGGATTATTGTTGATTTAGGAAAGCCGGATGAATCAATTGTTAGGTTTGGTGTTTCATTTTATCTCAAATTAATATTACCAGTTGTAGCATATATGGCAGGAGGAAGACTGGGATTAAAATTTGCAGCATTACACAGAACGTTCAAACTTTGGCCTAAAAATAAAAAACTCGAATCAATGCTTCTTGAGAAATTTACTAGTGTTGAATTTGAGAAAGATCTAATGGGTGGTGCTATAATGGTTGCTGCGTATAAATGAATAAAACTAGAATGATACAAATATTTAATTTTGTAAGAAAGGTTGCATGTTTATGTTAGAATATCTGTTGAATATTATTGGAAGTGAATGGATAATAATTATTTTTGTTGCTCTAATCTTACTTTTAGGTACAAACCGTTTTCCTGAAGCAGCAAAAAAAATAGGCAAAGTAGTAGGTGAATATAACAAAGCAAAAAACGAAATTCAAAATGGAATGAAAGATTATACAAAAGAAAATTTTGAGGTTTCCGGACCTGTGAAGGATGAAAGAAAAAAACTAGAGATAATGGCAAATACACTAGGAGTGGATTCTAAAAATAAAACCAATGAAGAATTAAAGAAAATAGTAGATAGTAAGATTGGGCAGTCACAAAATGAAACACATTCTAAAAAATAAAAATAGTCAAGTCTTTGGTTATTTTTTTAACCGATAAACATTTTTTTGTAGACGTTTAACTGCAAAATTATAGTATAGCTTTACAATTTCAAATCCTAAATATCTTCTTCCCAACATCTTACTTATCACTGCTACCTGACCAGAACCAAGGAAAGGGTCCAACACTAAATCATTTTTTTCACTAGAATATTGTAGGATTTTTTTAATTATTTCAGCAGGGAGTTTTGTTGGGGTTTTAACATCTCCAGTCCAATATTCCCGTTTAATGATCCAAACGTCTTCTTTATCTTGATAGTGCAGACTTTTTCCATCAGATGTTTTGGCATTTTTTTTAAATCTTGAATAAGGAAAAAACTTTCGCAGTTTATTATCCTTACACACAAAAAGACAATGATAATGTGAAGTAACAAACTTTTTTGCCGTAACTACACCAAATTGATACTTCCAGATTATATGATTAACCGTTGTAAATCCATTAGCATCTAATGCGGTTAGAATATCTTTAAGGTTGTTCCATCCTGAAAATACATACATACTTCCAGATTTTTTTAAAACACGCTTTACTTGTTTCATCCAGATATTTGTAAATTCATAATAATCTTCAGCATTGACTTCACTGTAGCCAGACAAAACTCTTGAGGCAGTTCTATTGTAGTTTGCCTTTTTAGCCTTGAAATTAATTGCAAAAGGAGGATCAGTTATAACCAAATCTATTTTTCCGTTAGGAATTCCTTTCATACCATCAATACAATCTTGATTGTAAATTTTATTCACACTGAATTTTTTCAATTATTAAAATACTCGTATATTACATAATAATTAAAGAAAAAATATAGAATATAGATAACTGTTTTATCTATATTTGATCTTTGATTTGATTCGGTTAACTTGCGCCATTTCTTCTTTAAGGTGTTTTTTCAGTAGTCTTTCATGCTGAGCTTTATGTCTCCAATAACAGTTTATAACTGCCTGTCTAGATCGAGCATGCTTTAATGCTGACTGAAATTGTCTATGAATTGTAGCGACTTGGGCTGAATAGCTTGCCATGTTTTTAGCCAATCAGGATTGTAGATAACAGTTTCTAATTATTATAATCAAATTAGATTTAGGTTCTATATTATTATCAAGTCAATACAGATACCAGGCGATCATAAAACTATTAGATAGTTATTGTTTTTGAAGTCAGTATGGAAAGGGTTGCGGTTGTTACGGGGACTTCCAGTGGAATAGGGTTTGAGACTGCTTTAGCGCTGGCAAGAGAAGGATATTATACCTATGCTACAATGAGGAATACTACAAAAGGTAACAAGATTAAAGAATTGGCCCTAAAGGAAAATTTGAAAATTGATGTATTGCAATTAGATGTAGATGACGTAAATTCTACCAAAAATGCAATAAAAAACATTCTTGATCAAAAGCGGAGAATAGATGTTCTTGTAAATAATGCAGGATGGGCACTTTGGGGATGTGTTGAGGATGTGTCTGTTGATGAATTCAAATCTCAGTTTGAGACAAACTTCTTCTCAATTATAAGATTGATTCAGGAAGTAGGACCAATAATGAGGGAACAGGGTTCTGGTACAATAGTGAATGTTAGCTCGGTTGTAGGTCGGATTGGATTTCCAGCATCGCCTGCATATATCAGCTCTAAATTTGCGTTAGAGGGATTAAGTGAATCTTTGAGGTTTGAATTCGCACCTTTTGGTGTTGATGTTGTCATAATTGAACCAGGAGTAATAAAGACAGACTTCATGAAAAATATGAAGATTGCTAAAAAATCGGAATTAGATTCAGTGTATAGAGATATCACTACTAAGGTAATTTCAGGTGTTAAGATGATGGCAGAAATGGGAACACCACCAAAAGAAGTAGCAAATACTATTGTTAAAGCTGTTAAAGATGAAAAACCGCTACCTAGATACATTGTTGGAAACGATGCATCGATGTTTTTGGAGGCAAAAAAGAGTAAAACGGATATTGAGTTTGAGAATTATTTGAAAAAAGAGCTTTATTCGACGGAAAATTAACTTAACATTCATTCTGCCCAACCTGGCAGTATTCAATTAAAGGCTCTGGAATTGCCAAATAAGCTAGTAGTATCAGAACTGCCAGACCTCCAACACCGCTGACAATCATGAAAATTGGCCACTTCATATTGTATACACGCATAACTTGTTAATCCATTTTTTCATCTTGACCTGTTTTTGAAAACATTTCTGTGGTTAGATTGATATACTGTTTTAACAGATTTTTATCAAAGTCAACAATTTGTACGTGTAAATGATATGAAATGGAAAACATTACAACATAACGGAATACTATTTCCCCTATGAATCAATTGGAATCAAAATTAAGATCAATGGGCAAAATGTAGATCTTTCACTAAGTCAAGAAGAAATGATTTACCAATGGGCAAAAAAGAAAGATGCGCCAAAGCCTGGAACTGCAGAAAAATATATTGAGGATCCTGTATTTCAAAAAAATTTTGTTTCAGATTTTGCTAAAACTTTCAACGGAAAATTCAGTGATCTGAAATATGCCGATATTGATTTCACACAACCATACAAACTTGTTGATAGGGAAAAGGAAGCCAAAGAGTTGATGACAAAAGAGGAAAAAAAGACACTTGCCGCAAAGCGAAAAAAAATCCGTGAAAATATGAAGGCTAATTACGGAAAGGCAATCATGGATACGAAAGAAGTAGATATTGCAAACTACATGGCTGAACCACCAGGAATTTTCATGGGTAGAGGCGAACATCCAATGCGTGGACGATTTAAGCCACGTGTAACAGCGAAAGATGTTACATTAAATCTTGGCAAAGAAGCAAAAATTCCAGAGGGCAAATGGGGTAAAATCGTACATGACAAAAACTCGATGTGGATAGCAAATTGGATGGATATCTTGACACAAAAGCGAAAATATGTTTGGTTAGCGGACACAGCGGGAATCAAGCAAGAAAGGGATCAAGCAAAGTATGACAAAGCAAAAAATCTAGCTAAAGAGATCGAGAATGTCAGAGCACAGATTAGTAAGGATATGCAAAATATGAATCGAAAAACTAGAAGAATATCTACTGTTTGTTATTTGATTTATCGTACCGCGATGAGGGTTGGAGACGAGAAAGATCCGGATGAGGCTGACACTGTTGGTGCTACAACTTTACGAAAAGAACACATAAAACTTTCTGGAAATGCAATTGAATTTGACTTTCTTGGAAAGGATAGTGTAAGATGGAATGAAACTATTCCAGCAGTAGGACAGGATAAGCAGTTTCATGATAATCTTAAGGAGCTTATTTCAAACAAAAAGAACAACCAAGAAATTTTTGATGGTATCACATCAAGACATGTGAATGAATATTATTCGACTATAGTCAAAGGTCTTACTGCCAAAGTCTTTAGAACATATCTGGCTTCAAATTTAGTTACAAAATATCTTCGTCAATATGATAATATCAAGTCAGTATCTAATATGAAAAAATTATTTCATGCAAAAATGGCAAATCTAGATGCAGCTAAAATGTGCAATCATAAACGAACAATTCCAAAGAATTTTGATCAAACATTACAAAAGAAAAAAGACACACTCCGTATTGTAGAAAAGACAAAACCATGGCAAAAATCTGAAGTGTTACTCAAAAAGGCAGAATCTAAGATTACAAAAACAACGAAACAGAAAGAAATGAAAAAAGAACGGCTCAAAAAAATAAAAACCACGATAAGAAAGAAGAAGGTAAAGCATACTGAAAGAATTGAAAAACTACAACTTCAGATAGAGCTTACACAGAAAACAAGAGATTATAATTTAGGGACATCACTTCGAAATTATATTGATCCAAGAATTTTTATAACTTGGACTGATGAAGTAGGTGCTGAATGGGAAAAACTCTACACTTCTGCGTTACAAAAAAAATTTCTTTGGGTGAAAAGCATTAATTCAAAGTGGAATGAAATTTCAAAACAATACTAGATTCAGAATCATTTAATTGCATTAAAAATTTACGCGTAGTTGTGCCGGGGTAGCTCAGCCTGGCCTAGAGTGCCAGTCTCTCCAAAGAAGGCAATACTCATAATCTGGAGGTCGTGGGTTCGAAACCCACCTCCGGCATTATATTATTAGTTAATCCAGCTTACGTTTTTTAAGGGCAATGGCGACTTCAAATATGATTACTATGAAAGCAAGATTTAATGGAAAATGTATAGAATGTAATGAACCAATTAAGATTGGTAAGGAAATAACAAAAAATTCTAAAGGTAATTGGGTCCACAAGTTTTGCTCAGATATTGAAGAAGAGTTACCATAAATGGAGACATGTGAGTATCAATGTCAGAGTTATATGAATTTGCTGAGGCATTGATGGCTCAGCTTTCTGTTGAAATTGATGAAGAAAAAGTAATATCTGAACTTGCAAAAAAAATAAAAGAAGATAGAAACTTCACAGTAGAATTTGATAATGTTGAAAAAATATCCCAGAATATATTCCCAATTTTAAAGCAAAAAGTTACTAGTTATACGGGGTTAGAAGTATCTAATGATTTATCTATAGAATACTTGGGATTAGATGAATTCAAGAAATTAAAGGGTAAAAAAGTATTCACAGATACTGGACGAACATTTGTAGATAAATTATTTGATGCTGTAACAAAAAATGATCTAAAAAAAATTTCAGAGATTATTAAAGAAGATACCGCTAAATTCCTAGTTTATTCTACATATGTAAAATCATACATTTCAAAATTATCTACTACGTATGGTGATTATCTTGATTCTAAGATCTATCTTAATATGTTTATTCTAGGAGACTATCCAAAAATAATTCTGTACAAACAAGGTTCTCCATATGAAGTAAAAGAAGAATCCGTAAAATCTGGATACCTTGGGGCGTTAAAAATGACAATTTTAGAGGAAATTGTTCATTCAGTACAAACGAACCTGCAAAGATTAAACACGCAAGCTGTTATTCAGGTTAATGAAATAAACGAGGAATTGGCTAAAACTATCCTAGCACTTGATGATAAGATAGTTACTCAATTAACTGAATATTTACAATTACAACTTGTACCAGATGAATTCAAGATTGCAAACAAGGCAAATTTATTTTTCATGCTAAACCCAGATAATTTTATCACTAATGTTATGGGACCTGATGTAATGACATACACCAAAGTTGAAATTGATCCAAAGATCTCAGATCTTGTACCATCATTACAAGAGATTTATCAAAGATGGTTAAAACCTATACAGACTCAACATGCAATATTTACTACTATGGAGGGTATGGCTGAATTTGTAGTACAACAAATATTAAAAGATGATACAAATTTTCAAAATTATCTTACTACATTTGTAGGCACTGATATTTCTGCTTATAGTGTGAAAAAAAGTACGGGTAAAGAATTCACTCAATATTTATTTAACAGGTTTGGTAAAACTACGTTTGAAAAACTCGTAATGGATCCGCCAAACACAAAAGAGTTAAAAAATCCACAACTATATCTAAATAGAATCAAGTAATATTAAATTTATTGTCGGCAGAAAAATTTGATCCGTATGTTTCAGAATGGATTTCTTTTTCGAAAAATCCAAAGCATAATTTAATTGAAAAATCACTTAAACTAGCACAAATTTTGGAGTATCCTGACCTAAATATATCAAAATACATTGAAAAAATAAATGAAATTGGTAATTCATTAAAGTTGAAAATAAACAATATCAAAAATCCCACATATCTTATGTCAATGCTTAATGAACATTTTTTTGAAAAATATGGTTTTACAGGTGATGATGAGGATTATTACGATCCAAGAAACAATTTTCTAAATACAGTTATTGACAAAAAATCAGGTATTCCCATTACTCTTTCCATCTTATATTCTGAAGTAGCAAGATATGTAGGACTTGAGCTCAGAATTGTTGGATTTCCGGGACACGTAGTTGTAAAATATGAAGAAGAGATGATTTTAGATCCATTTTATCGCGGAAGGTTACTTACGATTAAAGATTTAGAAGAAATCTTGTATACTAACTTTGGTGAAGAGGTACAATTCATACCTGAATATGTAAACGTCGCTACAACGGATCAAATTTTGACAAGACTGTTAAGAAATCTGAAAAATGCATACACACAATCATATGCATATGACAAAGCAATGAGATGTACAGATATGATTTTAGGGATGCAGCCAGAATCTCCTGAGGAAATACGAGACAAAGGTATTTTAGAAGAACGGCTTTTGCATTATGACAAGGCGTTACCATTACTCAATAAATATCTGGAATTAGAACCTGAAGCAGAAGATGCAGATTTTATTTTAGAATTAATTAAAAGCGTTAGAGAAAAATCTAATCGATAATTGAGGATATATCAGTACCTTTTCTTACCATTTTGATTTCATGACGCGCTAATTCGTTTCGTAATGCATGCTTTAGAAAATCTATTTCATCTCTTAAAGCAGCTACTTCATCTTCCAGTTTTGCTACCCGTTCATAAATTGTCTCAGACTCATCTGATTTTGGCATATCATAAAAAAAGGAAAACGCCTTAAATAGTTATGGGAGAACTGTCGTCGTAATTATAGGTCGAATTCCTGATTACAATTAGAACATTTTGCTCTTTCTTTACC